>JABDGP010000001.1 GCA_013285945.1 Bacteroidota bacterium
CTTAGTAGGATTTGCAACCTGTTCATTTTGGGCTGCACTGATTGAGCCCATTGCCAAGCGAAAAAAAATCCGACCGATGGAGGTTGGCCTCGGCAAAAGTTCTGGTCATGGTAAAAAATAAGATAAAGATGAATGCAAGCGAAAACCCGAGCGCAATTTGAAATCCTGTACCCCCGCGGCTCTTTCGGGCAGATACGATCACGCCCATGAACACTAAAACGAATGTGGTACATGGTGCAGCAAAGCGGATGTGGCGCTCAGTTTCATAGGCCTCTACTCCAGTGGCACCACGAAAATGCCGTTGTTCAATTTGATGACCCAACTCAGGGATTGTCATGCCGTCGTATTTGTGCGCATCATTTTCAAAATCCTTGGGAGAGATAATCAAAGTCGTGTCGAGCGCGTCGCCATGTTCTGTCAGGCTACCCTTGGAATTGATTTCAAAAATCTGATCTACCTTTTTGCGTTTCCAAAACCGTAGCGTCCACTTGTGTTTTACCGTGTCCCATTGAATATTATCGGCTGTCAGCTTTTCAACAAGTTTGTTATCACTAAACCGTTCGAGGCTGAATTGATAACCGGTGTTCGACTGGTTGTTGAAATTTTGTATAAATAAAAAAACATTGGGTGCAGCTTGCATGTGCACATTCCTGCTTTCAAAATAGAACTTGTTTTGAAAATACTGCATTTCAAATTCGAGTCGCTCGCGGTTAGAGTGCGGTATTACCCAGCCATTAAACACAAAACTGAGCGAAGCGATGATGAACGATGCAATAAAATAAGGCAGCAGTAATCTGGTAAAACTTATGCCACTGCTGAGCATAGCCACAATCTCGGTATGGGCCGCCAGCCGTGACGTGACATAAACTATGGCGATAAAACAGATGATTGGAGTAAGCAAACCGGATATCCACGGGACAAAATTCATATAGTAGCCGAGGATTACAGGCAACTTAAGGTGATGGTCATTGAACTTATCCACCTTTTCGGTTATGTCAATCACTACAATAACAGCTACCAAAATCATCATCACGAAAAAGAACGTGGCAAGAATTTGTTTGATGATATAGCGGTCGAGGATTTTCATGTATTTAGTCGCTAGTCAAATGCCAACGGTCATTTTTCATAATCGGGTTGATACAATTTTGACCATTCTGTTTTTCCATTCCGTAAATACACCTTCCTCAATTTTTTGCCTGGCTTGGTTTACCAGCCAAAGATAGAAGGTGAGGTTATGGATAGAAGCAATTTGCGCGCCTAAAATTTCTTTGGATATAATCAGGTGCCTTAAATATGCTTTTGAATAAGCAGTGCTCACGTAACCCCCGAGTTCTGCGTCAATTGGGCTAAGATCGTCTTTCCATTTTTCGTTACGAATATTGATGATCCCCTGAGTAGTAAAAAGCATGCCATTGCGCGCATTGCGGGTTGGCATCACACAATCGAACATATCTATGCCAATGGCAATGCACTCCAAAATGTTTTCGGGAGTACCCACACCCATGAGGTAGCGCGGCTTGTCTCTGGGCAAAATCCCGCAGACCAACCCGGTCATCTCATACATCATTTCGTGAGGTTCGCCTACTGAAAGTCCGCCGATGGCATTGCCCGGTTGGTTTTGTTGGGCAATAAATTCCGCTGACTGTTCCCGTAAGTCTTTATATGTGCTTCCCTGAACAATAGGAAAAAGTGCCTGATCGAATCCATATTTTGGTACTGTAGTTTCTATTCGTTGAACGCAGCGTTTTAACCAACGGTGTGTGAGCGCCATCGAATCTTGAGCATATTTATATTCGCATGGATAAGGAGTACATTCATCAAAAGTCATGATAATGTCTGCACCAATGCAGCGTTCAATATCCATTACGCGCTCGGGAGTGAATGAATGTTTTGACCCGTCAATATGCGATTTGAAAATCACGCCCTCTTCGGTGATTTTACGATTCGCGCCAAGCGAATAGACCTGGTAGCCCCCGCTGTCGGTGAGGATAGGGCGATCCCAGCCATTGAATTTGTGAAGCCCGCCAGCAGCTTCAAAAATCTCCAAGCCAGGCCTCAAGTACAGATGATATGTGTTTCCTAAAATAATTTTGGCATCAATATCGTCTTTGAGTTCACGCTGGTGCACTGCTTTTACAGAGCCTGCCGTACCTACGGGCATAAAGATGGGTGTAGGAATTTCGCCGTGATCTGTGGTGATTGTTCCTGTCCGCGCATGCGAATGTGGGTCGGTATGGAGGAGTTTGAACTTCATGAAAGGCCAAAGTTATCGATTTCATCTTTTCAGTTCTGGATAAGCCTTATCTTTGTTCGTTTTTTAATTTTATAAATAAATCGTCTTGACCTTTCCAATTATCTGCCTAGTCATTCTTGGCATCCAACTTATCTACCTTGTCACGTTGCTGTTTGCTTTTCGCACTGCCAATAATTCGACTTCGAAAGACCAGCCTCCGGTTTCCATAATTGTTTGTGCCCACGATGAAGAAGAGAATCTGCTTGAGCTTGTGCCTTTGTTGTTGGCCCAGAATTATCCGGAGTTTGAAGTGATCATTGTAGAAGACCGGTGCAACGACAACACATTTGATTATTTGTTACAGGCAACGAAAGAAAATGAGCATTTGAAAATGGTGCGGGTGACTCACAAGCCCGAGCATATCAACGGAAAAAAATTTGCTCTTACACTCGGTATCAAGGCAGCGCGCTACGATTGGGTGTTGCTGACTGACGCGGATTGCCGGCCGGCGACAAGTCAATGGATTGCCAGTATGGCTGAGCGATTCGTCCAACCAAAAAAGATTGTTCTTGGATTTTCTCCCTACTACAAACTTCCAGGATTGCTCAATGCTTTCATTCGTTTTGAATCATTTTTTACAGGCGTTCAGTTTATCGGGTTGGCCTTACTCGGCAGGCCTTATATGGGGCTTGGACGCAACCTGGCGTATCGCAAAGAATTGTTCCTTGAAAACAAAGGCTTCAATTCACATTTGGGAATCACCGGTGGAGATGACGATCTGTTTGTAAATGAGCACGCCACACAGGAAAATACTGCCGTAAGCTTAGGTAGTGTGGCTTTAGTTTTTTCAAAACCAAAAGTACGCTTGAGAGATTTTTTTCATCAAAAATTCAGGCACCTGTCGGTGGGCAGGAATTATAAGTTTTCGGATAAAATAATATTGGGCTTATTTTCACTTTCGTGGATGCTTACCTGGCTTTTGGTTTTGCCTGCAATTTTTTTTCTGCCATGGACAAATATCTTTTTGGTCTTCTTTTTCGTTCGATTAGTATTGATGGTTGTATTACTTCATGTCGGACCCAGGAAAATGGGCACCTCTTTTGAGACCTGGAAGACGCCTCTTTTAGATTTTATGTATGCCTTTTATTACCTTGTAACCGGTGCAAAGACACTGTTTGTTAAAAAAGTAAAATGGAAGATTTAGACGAAGGCCGTTTCTCCTCCAAGGCACTGGAAGACTTTAAATTGATTGACATGGCCGTGGGCGGTGATGATAAGGCGTACGCCAAATTGCTTCAGCGCTACAAACGACCCGTCTATCATATGATCCTTAAAATGGTGCGCAATGTTGACGATGCCGAAGATCTTATGATGGAATCCTTCAGCAAAGCATTTCGCAGCCTCCACAAATTCAAAAAAGATTTTACGTTTAGTACATGGTTGTTTCGTATTGCCACCAACAATACGATTGATCACATCCGCAAGAAAAAACTAAACACGCTGAGTATTGAAAACACCTACACAGATGATGACGGCCAGCCGGTAGGCATCGATGTAGAAGACGTTAATAACCTTGATCCGCAAGAAGAAGCCATTCGCTCACAAAAGGAGGAGTTGATTCAGGTGTTTGTAAATATGTTACCGGCCAAATACCAGAAGTTGGTACGGCTGCGGTATTTTCATGAGTTGAGTTATGAGGAAATCGCTGAAGAGTTAGCCGCTCCGCTCGGTACAGTAAAAGCACAACTCCATCGTGCCCGTGAATTAATGTACGATCTTGTTAAAAACAAGAAAGAGCATTTGTAACGCAGCTCTTACATTAATTCAACAATCTCAATCAATCGGTTAGTAAATGCAAACTGGTCATCGAACCAGGCAGAGAGTTTCAGGTGATTACCTAATACATGCGTAAGAGTTGAATCAACTACAGCAGAATGGACATTGCAAATAATATCCGTTGACGCAATCGGAGCTTCATTGACTTCCAGCAAACCTTTCAGTTGACTGTGAGAGAGCTTACGAAAGAGTTCATTTACACTATCCGAACTGACTGGCTTTTGAAGCTGGGCGTGAATATCCACTAGTGCTCCGCAATTAATTGGAACGCGAGTAGATACGGTGGCAATTTTATTTTGGAGCGAGGGAAAAAACTTCTCCAATGTTTGATCTAAATCAATTTTTACCGGGATGACGGATGACGTAGCGGCTCTACCTCTACGAAAATCCTTGTGTGGGCCATCTACAAGTGATTGGCGAGAAGTGAATGAGTGGATGACGTTGATATGCAGCGAATCGATCCCGAAATGTTTTATTAAATGATCAAGCAACAAGACAGTGCAATTGGTCATACAACCGCCCGAAGAAAGGATATCATAATTATGCGAAATGATAGAGTCATTGTAACCTTTAATGAATAAAGGCACTCCGGCGGCTCCTGTAGTTGATAACAACACGCGTTTCGCCCCAGCCGTAAGATGCTGTTTCAGCAACTCATGGGTAAGAAATTTCCCTGAGCAGTCAATAACCACGTCAATTCCCAGCTCTTTCCACGGAAGTGCAAGTGGGTTGGGCTCTGAAAATCCTTTTACATTTCGTCCATTTAGTTGAAATCCGTCTCTGGTCGCTGTGATTTCATTTTTGCCAAGGAAGAATTGATTATAAATAGAATCGTAAGTAAGGAGATATGCGAGATTGTCTTTCGTCATGACATCATTCACTGCAATGATTTCGTGACGCGAAGACGCCAGCAGCTTACACAACAGCCGGCCAATACGGCCCATTCCATTGATTGCAATTTTCATAAATGATTACAACGAAAAAATAAAATGATTGTTTGGCAACTATAGTCTAGGATATTATTCTGCTGAACCGCTTCTGTCATGAATACGAATCTTGCTCAAGTCAATGTCTACATCTTCTTCTTCAGTGTGGAACCCCGGATCAAAATCATCGATCAGTAGTTTTTCGCCTTGTGTTTTCCTGGCCTTGTCAAAAGTCATAATTAAAGCCGGCAGCAAAATCAAATTTGTAAACATCGAAATAACCAGTGTAGTGGAAGTGAGTACGCCGAGCGCTATGGTACCGCCAAACGATGAGAAAGCAAAAATGATAAACCCCGCAAATAATACTATTGAAGTATATATGATACTCTTTCCGGTTTCTAAAATACTTTCGCTCACCGACAGCGGTACAAAAAAGTTGTTAACCAATTGTTCCTGACGATACTTGGCAAGGAATCGGATAGAGTTGTCTACCGAGATGCCGAACGTAATGCTGAAGATAAGTGCTGTGCTTGCCTTGAGGTGAATGCCAAAGTAGCCCATCAGTCCGGCCGTAATCATTAGCGCCAGTAAATTTGGTACTAAGGAAATGATAATCATACGCACATTAGCGAATAGCAATGCCATTGATAAGGTGATGAGAATGAATGCAAGAAGTAGGCTTTCTTGAAGATTATCAATCAAAAATTTATTGCCTTTAATGAAGAGCTTGGTTGTGCCAGTCACGTTGGTCGTGATGTTTGTGCCGGCAAAGATTCGATTCATGCGTGGCTCAATCACCTGGTTTACCAATGAGTCCATTTTTTTTGAACCGATATCGGCAATCTGCATGGAAATTCTCATGCGCGTGTAAGTTGAATCCACAAAGGATTTTAGTAAGCCACTGTTATCAGCCTGGCCTTTCATATACCGCAGAATGTAAATGCTTTCGGGCTTAGTTGGCAACTCATACTTATCAGGATTATTTCCATAAAAAGCCTGTTTGGAAGCCTTCACCAAACTGATAATCGATATTGGCCGCGATACTTCTGGCAACGAATCTATGAAGGTTTCAAATTCATCAATCTTCTTGAGGTTGTTGATATTGAGCACACCTCTGCGCTTGCCTGTGTTTACTTCAATCTCGAGCGGCATGATGCCACTAAAATTGGTTTCGAAGAATCTCAAGTCTTTACGGATATCGCTGTTCTCAGGCACATCATCTACCATGAAGGTTACCGATTGAAGGCGCATCATTCCCAGAACAGAAAAAATAGCAAGTAATACAGAGATGATATAAATAGCAGGTCTGTTTCTGTGTACAACAAGGTCGTTGAGTTGCAAAAACTTACCCATAATTTTGAAATCCAAATGCCGTAAGTGCTTTGGGGTTGGCTCGGGTAGCCACGAAAAAACTGCCGGAATCATAATCAGGCTTACTACAAACAGCGCCATGATGTTAATGCCAGCGACAATACCAAACTCGCGAAGAAGTAAAATATCTGTTGTGAGCAGGGTTAGAAAACCAATTGCTACAGTCAGGTTAGTGAGAAACATAGCCAGACCCATTTTTCTCACTACAATGGCAATTGCATCAGGCTTACTTTTCAGTTTAAAATACTCGAGGTGATATTTGTTCAATAAATAAATCGCATTGGTAATGCCGATAGTCACGATCACGGGCGGGATAAGTCCGCTGAGCAATGTGATCTTGAATCCGAACAGGGTAAGCGTGCCCATTACCCAAACCACCACGATGCCGATGATAATCATTGAGAACAGCACTGCACGAACTGAGCGGAAAAAGAAAAACATAATCAAGCCTGTGACGATAGCTGAGAGATAAAGGAAAAATTGCATCTCTTGCCGCACTTTTGTAGCCATGAGTGTGCGGATGAACGGCAGGCCCGCATAATGCAGTTTGATACTGGTTGTTTTTGTAAATCCATCACCCGCCTCTACCAGGTGTTGAGTTAGCTCTACACGCTTGGCAGAGTTCATAATTTCCTTTTGAACGGATATCAGCATCATCGTGGCGCCATTGTGTTCATTCACGAGTTGGCCCATGTAGAATTTCTGGGTATGCAATACGCCCATCAAACTATCCAGCTCGTGCTGGCTTCCTACTTCTTTTGGAAAAAGAGCGTCCAGATGAAAACGTGTATGGGCGGTGTCTTTACGAATGATCTTAAGTTCCGTTAAACTCAAAACGTTGTTTACGCCCGGAATCTTCTTCACTCGCTTATTCAGTTCACGGAAGTGGTTGAAATTTTGTAGCGAATAAATCGAGCTGTCCTGAATTCCGATTCCGATGATATTGGCATCTTCACCAAACTGTTTTTTGAATTGCTGCAAGAAAATCATCTCGGGGTCATCGGCTGGTACAGTGCGCGCCAGGTCGTAACTCATTTCTACTTTAGAAGCAAAATATCCCATCACAATGGTGATGAGACCTATGATGACAATCAATGGCAACCGGTAGCGTATAATGAACGCAGCGACTTTATCCCACATGGCTATCTCCGTTTTTTATAAACGGCAAAGCTAAGGATTTTTAGATTTCCCTCATCTGGTCTTTGCTTCTTAGAAATTCCTGTTCGGGCAGCGATTGAGGGCTAGCCTCTCGTTCATTTTCATAAACCCACCATGTACACAAGGCAGTTGAAAATATGAAGTAAGTAATCAGGAAGTATTGAACACCCGGAATCAGCGCACTAGCACCAAACCAATCTTTTTGAATGTATATAATTGAGAGGCCCAATGCATTTTTCAATATCTCCCATACGAGAGCATATTTACTTCGGTCAAGCAGTTCGGTGTAAGCGTAGATCGATAGGAAAATGATAGCGCCGTACCAAAACATACCTGGTGCCCCTATCTGAGCAATGTTGCCAAACAGGTAACTCACCAGCAGCAGCATTGTGATCATTTGCACCCAGCTCCAGACGAGCAGACCGCGAGAAATTTTGGGATCATATTTTTCAAATGCGTATACGTCTTTGATTTTGTATACAGGAAATTTTTCGGCTACATCTTGTGGTCGCCAGCCCAGGGGCATAAACCAGATTCGTAATTTGTCTTTCCAATCCTTGGTATACCATGCATCTTTGATCAACAACCACAAATGGATAAAATTGATTTTGATAGGGTTCCACGTTTGCACAGGCCGCGTTACTCCATACACAGCAGGCACGTCCAGCATTTCCTCTTGAAAAGTGCCAAACAGTTTGTCCCAAAAAATAAATATCTGCCCATAATTTCTATCCAAATATTCAGGATTGATGGCGTGGTGCACCCGATGGTGTGAGGGTGTAACAATAATTTTCTCGAGAAAGCCCATCCGGCCGATGTGCTGTGTGTGGTACCAGAATTGAGCAAACAAATGCAAAGGAGCTACGATGGCAATGACTTGACCGGGCACGCCCAACAGAGCTGCAGGCAAGAGAAACAACGCAAAAATTTTCACCACTACGGACACACTTTGACGAAGTGCACACGCTAAATTAAACTCTTCGCTGCTGTGATGAATGATGTGGTTGTTCCAAAACAAATTGTATTCGTGCGAAATACGATGAACCCAATAGCCAGCAAAATCGAGGCTGACAAATGCAATCAGATAAACTGCCCAAGTAGCCTGAACATGAACGATTGCAATTTTATCAACGAGCCATTCGTAGGAGATTATAGCGATGCTCAGGCCAAGAACATCTTTTGTTACGTTGGTAACGCCAGAACTGAGGCTGGAAATCATATCGTTACTACGCACCGTATCGTTGCCTTTACGCCAGCCCCACCATTTTTCAAACAGTACCAGAAACAAAAATGCCGGCATGGCAATAAGAAGAATTTTTCCGTAAGCTTCCATAATAGAAATAATCCTAAAATTAGGAATATGGATGGTCTTTTGCTACAGAAGAATGATGAAGGTCGATTACAAAATATACTCGCTTAGATCTTTGTTTTTGATCAAACCGCTGAGCTTCTCCTTCACAAGTGCCTTCGTGATTTTGATTTCCTTTTGCGAAATATTGTCGGGGACATTGAATAGGAATTCATTCAGCAATTTACTCATCACGGTATGCAACCTGCGTGCACCTATATTTTCAATCTCGGCATTGATATCAAAAGCAGTCTGGGCAATTTCGGCAATGGCATCTGCATCGAATGCAATTGTAAAATCTTCTGATCCAAGTAATGCCTGATATTGTCGTGTGAGCGCATTCTTCGGCTCGCTTAATATTCTTACAAAATCATCTTTTGTTAAACTGTTCAATTCTACACGAATTGGAAAACGTCCCTGTAACTCTGGAATTAAATCCGAAGGTTTTGCTACATGAAATGCACCGGCAGCGATAAAAAGTACATGGTCTGTGTTAATCACGCCATACTTCGTGTTTACCGTGCTGCCTTCAACAATAGGAAGCAGATCGCGTTGAACTCCTTCGCGGCTCACATCGGGCCCACCACCGCCTTTTTTTCCTCCGGACGCAATCTTGTCGATCTCATCAATGAAAATAATCCCAGCGTCTTCGGCCTTACGGATAGCCTCTTCTTTTACTTCGTCCATATCAATAAGGCGAGCTGCTTCTTCTTCGAGCAACACCTTTCGTGCTTCAGCAACGGTAAGCTTTCTTTTCTTCGCCTTCTTAGGCATCATGCCGCTGAGCATCTCCTGCAAGTTCATCATCGACACTTCGTCCATCATACCGGCACCGATCATTCCTATGCCTGGAGCTCCGCTTTGCTTGATATCGATTTCAATTTTCCGTTCTTCTAATTCGCCATTGCGAATTTTTTCTCTGAAAATATTTCTAGTCCGCTCATTTAATTCTACATCATCTTTTGGAGCTTCGGTGTAGTCATTTTCGTCAATCTGCGCTACGGCAAAACCGGCAGGTTTACGCATCGGCGGAATAAGTGCGTCCAAAATTATTTCTTCTACAACTTGTGCTGCTTTCTCTTTTACTTCTTCCTTTTTGCGAGTCTTTACCATGTTTACTGACTGCTCTACAAGATCACGAACCATACTTTCAACATCGCGACCTACATAGCCTACTTCGGTGAATTTGGAAGCTTCAACTTTTACAAACGGAGCATCGGCAATCTTGGCTAGCCGGCGAGCAATCTCTGTTTTCCCCACGCCAGTTGCGCCTATCATCAAAATGTTATTGGGCACGATTTCATTTTTCATTTCAGGCTCGGCATTCATTCGCCTCCACCGATTACGTAATGCGATCGCCACATTGCGCTTCGCCTCCTGCTGCCCTACAATGTATTTGTCGAGCTCCTGTACAATTTGTTGAGGTGTTAAGTATGTTGAATTAAGCATTATCAAATAGTAGTTAATAGTTAAGTCAATTTGTTATCAGTCAACTCTGTTAAATGATGAACTAATAACAAACAACGTATTTACGCCTTGCCCTCGGGCAAAATAAATGTCAACGGTTTGGCGACTTTATCTTTTAGCAAAGCCAATTTCAAAACCTGATCCACTGAATCGACATAGTGAAACGAAAGGCCTTTAATGTAAGGCTTCTCAATTTCCTGAATGTCGCGCTTGTTTTTTGCGCTAAGTATAATCTCCTTAATACCGCTGCGCTTGGCCGCCAGAATTTTTTCTTTGATACCACCTACAGGCAACACTTTCCCCCGCAATGTAATTTCGCCGGTCATAGCCGTCTGCGATTTTACTTTTCGCTGCGTGAATATTGAAGCCAACGAAGTCAACATGGTTATCCCCGCCGATGGACCATCTTTTGGTACTGCACCTGCAGGCACGTGAATGTGTAAATCATAGTTCTGAAAAATGCGATGATCGATCTGCAGCGAAGCGGCATTGGCTTTGAGGTACGAAAGTGCAGCAGTCGCCGATTCCTTCATAACATCGCCAAGCTGGCCTGAGATGGTAAGTGTACCTTTGCCACGGCTCAGGCTCGACTCAACAAATAAAATATCACCACCCACTTGTGTCCAGGCAAGTCCGGTTACTACACCGGCAAAATCGTTGCCCTGGTACATTTCTTCATCAAAAATTTCTGCACCTAAAATTTTTATTACTTCCTTTGGTGTTATCTCATCCAATATTTTCTCATCCATCGCTTTTGACTTGGCAATGTTGCGAACGACTGAACCGATTTTTCTTTCCAAACTTCTCACTCCCGATTCGCGGGTATAGGATTCGATCACTTTCAATACACCTTCTTTTGAAAATTTTACATCGGCTGAAACCAGACCATGCTCTTTAATTTGCTTGGGGATCAAATGCTTCAATGCAATCTGTAATTTCTCTTCTACCGTGTAGCCCGTGAGCTCAATAATCTCCATACGATCGCGCAGTGCCGGATGAATTGTATCAAGGGCATTCGCGGTAGCAATAAATAATACTTTAGACAAATCATAATCTACTTCGAGGTAGTTGTCGGCGAAGGCATTGTTCTGTTCAGGATCCAGGACCTCAAGCAAAGCGGAAGAAGGGTCTCCTCTAAAATCGGAACGAACCTTATCGATTTCATCCAGTACAAAAACCGGATTTGATGATTTAGCCTTTTTTATGTTTTGCAAAATTTTTCCAGGCATTGCGCCAATGTACGTCTTGCGGTGGCCGCGCACTTCAGCTTCGTCATGCACGCCTCCGAGAGACATCCGCACGTAACTTCTGCCAAGCGATTTAGCAATGGATTTGCCAAGTGAGGTTTTCCCTACACCCGGAGGGCCGTACAAGCAAAGGATCGGTCCTTTCATGTCCTGCTTTAATTTCAATACGGCGAGGTATTCGAGGATACGCGTTTTAACTTTTTCCAATCCAAAATGATCTTTATCTAAAATCTTTTTGGCTTTCTTCAAGTCAAAATCATCCACTGTGTATTCTTCCCATGGCAAGTCGAGCATGAACTCCACATTGTTCATCATCAACGGAAAGTCAGGAGCCTGCGGGTTGGTACGCTGCAGTTTATCCAGTTCTTTATTAAAATGATCAGCGGCGGCCTTCGGCCATTTCTTTTCTGCGCCACGCTTGCGCAATTTTTCTATTTCCTTGTCAGGCCCGTCATAGCCGAGCTCGTCTTGCAGCACTTTAATTTGTTGACGCAAAAAATAATCGCGCTGCTGCTGATCGATATCGGTATGAACCTTCTTTTGTATTTCATGCTTGATCTCCAGCATCTGGATTTCTTTCAGCATATACTGCAGCAGCAAAGTACCCCGGTCGATGATATTGCTGACCTCTAAAATTTTTTGCTTGTCTGCAACTTCCACATTTAAGTTGGAAGCAAGGAAGTGCACCAAAAATGCAGTGCTGTTAATATTGTCGAGTGCTACTTGCGCTTCCTGTGGAATGTCAGGATTAAGTTTTAAGATTTTAGATGCAGCATCTTTCAGCGATTGTACGAGTGCTTCGACTTCCTTGCTTTTAAGATCCAGTGCGGGCTCAATTTGCATCTCTACTCGGGCAGTAATAAAAGGCTCTTCGCCTACAAATTCTTTGATTGCAAACCGATTTTTACCTTGTATTATAATTGTAGTGTTGCCGTCCGGAAGCACCAGCATCTTAATAATTCGTGCAATCGTGCCTAGGCGGCAAAGGTCTTCGATGGCTGGGTCTTCGGTCTGCTTATTTTTTTGTGCCACAACACCAATAATGCGGTTGCCTTGATACGCTTTTTTTATCAGGCGAATAGATTTCTGTCTTGTAACCGTAATCGGGATAACGACTCCGGGAAACAATACAGTATTTTTTATTGGTAAAATGGAAAGCTCATCAGTCAAATCTTCCGGGCGAATATCGATCTCTTTTTCAGGATTGATAAGTTGGATCAGCTCTTCCGATTCCTCTTGTTCCATTGGTGATATTGCTATTTCTTTAAACATAAATGAGTGCCAATTTGACACAAAAAAAGTGCGACTCCTATTAAAATTGTAAAGACTTCACTAAGGGTCAATCGGTATGCCAATAATTGACCCGGGATTAAAGTTTTTGCTAATCACACATTTTTCAGCCACTTTTCGTTACATGATCGAACAACAGATCAACGTGAAAACCTTTTTAGCAGGTATGTTTTTTGGTGTTTTGTGCCTTGCCTGCCAAGATTGTTTCGCTCAGAAAAAGAAAACGAAAAAAGCTGAGGTGATTCAGCTCAAAGATTCAACGACCTCTTTCGGTCAGTCTGACATATTCGCGTTTCCGAATACTAACTTGGTTAGGTTCTATTCTGATGTAGCTAAAATCAAACATATCAAAGACTTGGAAGCAGCCAATAACCAACAGGAAATGTACGTTGCTCTCAAGGATTATGTAAAGAATTTTGGAATCGATAATTTTTCTAAAAATGTACCCATGCTTTGGAAGCTGGCGCAACTCGCGGAGAAATTCGGACCAAAGGACGAATCTTTGTGGTACAGACTTGCAGTAAAACATCATCAGCAGGGAATTAATGTCAATGATCTTTACAAAAAATACGATTCAGTAGAGACGGATAAGAAAGAATATTATGTGCCGCTCGAACACTATTATGAGCTCGTCAACTACCGGAAAGAAATCGACACGCTTCGCCCACCTCATTCAGTGCTGGAACCGATGGGCGACCATATCAATTCTGCAAAAGAGGATTACGGCCCTGCAATTGGTAACGTAGATTATGTTTTGCTTTTCACATCCAAGCGTAATGCACATCCACAGCGAGCTTACAATGAAGATATTTTCTTCAGCCTGAAAGTTGACGGCGCATGGACTACAGCCGAAGAATTCAAAACTATTAACACCGGTTTCAATGAGGGCTCCGCTTGCTTGAGCCTCGATGGAAAATATTTATTTTTCTCCCGATGCAATGCGCCTGGCTCGTTTGGCAACTGTGACTTGTATGTGGCGCAACTTAAAAAGGACAGCACGTGGGGCGACATCAAAAATCTTGGCCCAAACATCAACAGCAAAGGGTGGGAATCACATCCGTCTGTAAGCCACAGTGGCGACACACTTTTTTTTGCGAGTAATCGCATCGGCGGATTTGGTTTATCAGATATCTATTTTTCGATGAAAGATAAAAAAGGAAACTGGACTCGTGCGCAAAATGCTGGACCGGTTATCAATACTGCTAAGAGTGAAGTCAGTCCTTTTTTCCATCATAAGTTCAATGTGCTTTATTTTAGTTCGGATGGGCAGCCGATCAATTTTGGCGATTTCGATATTTATAAATCGTACCGGCAAAGAAATGGTACTTGGGGCGAGCCACAAAACATTGGTCCATTAGTAAATGGCGCAGGCAGTGAATATTATTTTACTATTGATTCGAAAAGTCATGATCTGTACTATGCACGTTCATCAGAAAATGACATTAAAAACCTCGACTTATTTTCATTCCCCGTTCCGATGGAGGCACACCCGGAAGCTATCGCGAAATTGAATGGTCATGTGAAAGATCCTTCAGGTAAACCAGTGAAAGGAATCGTGTCGGTAGTTGATTTGGATGACGGTGTTGAGGTGGCGCCTAAGTTTCTGCGCGAAGATGGTTCTTATGATTTTAGCCTGATCAACAAAAGGAATTATTTGTTGATAATTCAAGGGGATGATTTCTTTCGGATTGAAGAACTTTTTTTTATGGAAGGAGATCGTCAGGTTAATCACGTGGCCGAACCGATTGCCAGTAAGATTGCTTTTAAGTCGTTGGAATTTGAAAACGGCAAATCGGAGATATTGGTGTCAATGCATAATGACCTGGCGAAGGTTGGAAATTTTTTGATTGACCATCCTGAAGAAAAACTTAAGATTTCGGGCCACACCGATTCGTCAGGTAATGAAGAAACTAACCTGAGGCTTTCACAAGAACGAGCCGATGCCATTCGTATTTATCTGATCAACGAATTTAAAATTGACGGCTCTCGTATCACAGCTATTGGCTATGGAAGTGCCAATCATATTGTAGAAGAAGTTACAGACGAGCACAAGCAGCTTAACCGCAGGGTTGAATTTGAATTGATAAAAGACTAATCTGAATCTTCGATCGGCCTATGAAAGAAATATGGCCATTTCTTCCTCTTCAATAACAATATCGTCTTCGCCAACCTCATCAAACGGATTTTCAAGCTGATCTTGAATATTATCCAAACTCACGAGAATGAAACTGTATAGAATGGGCATCACATATTCAAGTTGTGCGGAGAAATCATGAAAGGTGCTGGCGAAATAAGGGCCATAAATAATCGGGAATGTATAAATGAAAACTTTACTGTAAGCCCGAAGGGTGATTGGCGTGCGGTAACGATGAACGATACGCATGTTGTCAAAGGCGATAATCATCTTACTAATATACTGACTTACACGTGATATCTCACCACTCTGTACACCATGATTGCGAAACTCCATCGTGAGAGATGAAAGTTTTGAAAAGAGATCGTAAATTTTTTTCTCATGTTCATCCCACACAGCATTACTTTCCGCTTTGAGCATTGTTTTCAGTGTTAGCAACATTTCAGTTAAAAGCGCACGCCCTTTGGTAGCTAAATCATTTTCTTTATTGGAAGGCCAATCGCGTGAAGCGTAGTAAATAGCAATGGCATGCCCCTTGAAATCTGACAGTCGTTGCAATGCCGTTTCTCTCCGTGTATATGCTGAGCCAATGCTGAACACCACGGGAAACACAATAGCAATGCCGATGAGCATGTCGGGAAATTTTGCCGTAAGGCCAAAGTGAAAACAGACATAGCTGGAAAGTACCGCCAGTGCTGTTAAAATGAATGTCTTATAATTGATGATGAGCTTGAGGCTTCGAAAGATTTTGATCATGGAGTATGTGGAAATGAATTGGCATTCAATTTTCCGAAAAGAAGTGATATTAACAAATTGTTAAGCGAAGAGATCAGATCTTTCTCTTTGAGGTAGTAGCGACTCTAATTCTTCTTGTCCAACTCGGGCAATACAAAATCATCAAGTGCGCTTGGCAGTTTTATCATTGCCTCAATGTCTTTCACGGTACGAGGTGCCGAGGATGATAGATGTTCGTAACCATCTTTGGTGATGAGATAATCATCTTCTATTCGTACAGCTATACCCCACCATTTCTTATCGCAAGCTGAGTTGTCAGGAATATAAATACCGGGTTCGATAGTGATTACCATGTTCTCTTGCAAAGTTTCATAAGGTCCTCGGTCATGCACGTCAAGCCCGATATGATGGCAACAGCCGTGCGGATAATATCTATGCTTGTCGGTTTCATTTTGAATGATACCCAGTTCTTTTAATCCTTTGTTGATTACATCGCGCGTAGCTTTGTACAAGTCGCCAAACGGGGCACCGGCTTTGCAAACTTTCATTGCTTCTTCCTGGGCTTTTAAAACCAATTCATAAATCTGCTTTTGTTCGGGAGAAAATTTTCCGTTTACTGGAATAGTGCGAGTGATATCGGCTGTATAGCCATGGAACTCCGCACCTAAGTCCATCAATATTAATTCCTTATTGCTGACACTCGGCTTGTAGTTGTCAATATAATGTAGAATGCAACCGTTATGGCCTGCGCCAACGATAGACGGATAACCCAGATCTTCGGCCTGATATTTTTTAAAAACAAATTCATGGATACCTTCAATCTCTCGCTCGCTCATGCCCGGCTTGATGGCCTTCATTACTTCAACCTGACCGGCACAAGAGATTTTTACTGCTTTACGGATCATATCTAGTTCTTCTTTGGTTTTGATGCCGCGCAAATTGTCCATGATCCCTTCAAGAGAATTTGCATCCAAATTATTTTTTATTGGCTCTACAGCCAATGTGGGATTATTCTTTTCAGGATAATGCGTCTTTGATTTAAACTGCACTATTAAATCATACATATCAGATGAGTCACGCGGATTATTACGCACATCGTTTTGAAAATCCATGAAAAGAATAGAAGTGAATTTAGAGAAATCGACATTATAACGTTTGAACTCCGAATTGTTAAATGCCTGCTCGAAACCAAGTTTATCTTTCACACCGTTGTCGCCAAGCCTGCGGCCGGTCCATTGTTCGGCGCGCTCATTGCGAGGTTGCACAAAAATGATTTCATCGTATTTCGTTCCGTTGCTGGAGGTTTGAGACTCTTTGAATATGAACAAAAGAGCATCAGGCTCTTTGTAACCGGTGAGATAAAAAAAGTCGGGGTCTTGATGGTAGACATATTCTACATCATTGGCTCTATTGCGCACCGGATTGGCGAAAAAGACTGCTACGGAATTAGCTGGCAATTTTTCTCTCAATTTTTCTCTCCGTTCTTTATAGAATACTTTCGTCAAAAAATCGTTAGGCTGATCTGGCTCTTGGGCCGCCGCCTGAAGAAAGAGGATTGAAATAAAGGCAAGAGTAAATGGCAACTTCATAAACATGTGTTTTATGCAAATTAAATATTTCTTTTCTGACATCGCTTTCTTTATTCGCGAAATGGTTAAGCTGTAAACGATTATTTTTACAGGATCATTAATAATAAGCATATGCCCAAAATAGCCATTCTCTCTGCCAGTGTTCGCACAGGCCGCAATAGCCACCGAGTGGCCTTATACTTTAAGAAATTCCTGACGGAAAATAATCTGGGCTCTGCTGAGATAGTCGATTTGAATGAATATCAATTTCCTGTTTTCAATGAACGGTTGAAGTTTCAGACTAATCCTTCTGCAGCCACACTGGAGTTTGCTGACAAAATAAAATCAGCCGACGGAGTAATTATCGTCACTCCCGAATACAACGGTGGCTATCCAGCCAGTTTGAAGAATGTTGTTGATCTGCTGTACGATGAGTGGCATCGAAAACCGATTGCTATTTCTACTGCCTCAAACGGGCCATTTGGTGGAACACAAGTAATAACTTCGCTTCAGTTTACACTGTGGAAAATTCGTGCATGGACAGTGCCTGCTATGTTCCCGGTACCGAAAGCCCAGGAAGCGTTTGATGAGCAAGGAAATGCGATGGATAAAGCATCTGCTGATAAACGCGCGCATACTTTTATTGGCGAACTACTTTGGTGTATTGAAGCCAAAGGCAAGATGGCATAAGCAAGGTGAAGACGGCTTTTCTAAATTATCTCATTGAGAAAAAACTCTGCGCCCGCAAAGATAAAATTCTATTGGCTGTGAGTGGAGGAATCGACTCGATGGTAATGCTAAATCTGTTTCGTGAGTGTGAATATGAGATAGGAGTGGCTCATGTCAATTTTCAACTTCGCGGAAGGGAATCGGATGAGGACGAAAAATTGGTAGAGGAAAGTTGTGCAAGACTTTCAATACCATTTTATACCAAAAGATTTGAGACTTCCCAGTATGCTGAAGGCAAATCATTGTCAATACAAATGGCTGCCCGCAACTTGCGCTATGTGTGGTTTAATGAATTAATCGACGAACATCATTTTGATCTTATCGCGACTGCTCATCATTTAAACGATTCGATTGAGACGGTGCTTCTGAATTTTTCGCGAGGCGCTGGGTTAGAAGGCTATGATGGCATTGCGCCTAAAAATAGAAAAATCATTCGGCCGATGTTGTTTGCCAGGCGCGAGGAAATTGAACAGTATGCCAAAGGAAACTGCATTGTTTGGCGCGAAGACAAAAGCAACGCAACAGATGACTACCAACGAAATTTTATTCGTCACCAAGTAGTTCCATTATTAAAGGAGGTGAATCCTTCGCTCGAAAATTCTTTTCATGAATCAATCGAGAAGACTTCTGGTGCGACCGAGCTATTCGCATTAGGTATTCTTTATTGGAAAGAAAAATTTGAAACCAGAAAAGACGAGCAAATTCATTTGGCTAAGAAAGGAATATATGAATTCACTAATGAAGCGGGATTACTTTGGAACTTAATCAAAGAGTACGGCTTCAACATTGATCAATGTCTTCAAGTTGTCAAATCCATTCGGGGGCAACCCGGAAAAAAATTCCTCTCGTTGAATTATGAATTGGTTATCGATCGCGAACATTTGATCATTTCAAAACATGTATATGAGGTTGGTGATGTGATAATTGAAAAAGGCCAGCTTCAGGCGATGCGTGGAAAATATACTCTTGACATTGGGGCGGCCAAATCGATGGAAATCAATAAGGATCATTCGCTCGCATTACTCGATGTTGATAAATTGCAATTTCCATTGCTATGGAGAAAATGGAAACAAGGTGATAGCTTTTTTCCACTGGGTATGAACCACAAAAAGAAACTCAGTGATTTTTTTGTTGATGAGAGAATTTCAATTGCCGACAAAGAAATGATTACGGTATTGGAGTCAGCGAGTGAAATTGTATGGGTAGTTGGGCATCGCATTGATGATCGATTCAAAATAACTGAAAGCACCACGCGTGTCATCCGTTTTGCACTTCACAGGTGAAGCATTTATTGACGGACTCCACAAATGTTTGCATTGAAACCCTCGCAGATTGCTGGCTTCTGCCTTTATTTGATTATCTTTGTGCATCATTCCTCGAAATTCAAGTAAAAAAGCACTTTCGTGCTGCAACTGTACCAGAGGCGTTACTAATTATCATTTCATCGTGCCTCGCACAACTATCAAAACATGTCATTCGAAAAATTAAATCTCATAGAGCCGATTATGCGTGCTCTTCAGACCGAAGGCTACACTAAGCCTACACCTATTCAAGAGCAATCCATTCCGGTTTTACTTGAAAGAAAAGATCTACTTGGCTGCGCTCAAACCGGTACAGGCAAAACAGCAGCATTCGCAATTCCTATTTTACAATTGCTTCATCAGGACGAACTTTATAAAAAAGGCCCGCAAGGAATTAAAGCGTTGATTTTAACTCCAACACGCGAGCTTGCTATTCAAATCGGTGAAAGCTTTTCTGCCTACGGAAAGCATTTGCGTATTAAACACACCGTAATTTTTGGTGGTGTCGGACAAAAACCACAAACTGATGCGTTGCGCTCGGGTGTGGATATCGTGATTGCTACCCCAGGTCGCTTGCTCGACTTGATGAATCAACGATTTGTACATCTTCAGCACATAAAAATGTTTGTTCTTGACGAAGCCGACCGTATGCTGGACATGGGTTTTATCCATGATGTAAAAAAAATTATTGCAAAACTACCGGTAAAAAGGCAAACACTTTTCTTCTCGGCAACAATGCCTTCCGAAATTTCAAAACTGGCCAGCACTATTTTAACCAGTCCGGTAAAAGTAGAGGTGACGCCTGTTTCATCAACGGCCAATACCATCCAACAATCAATTTATTTTGTTGAAAAGAAGGATAAAAGAAAATTGCTACACCACCTTCTTCAAGATCGCTCCATCGAGACAGCGTTGGTTTTTACACGAACCAAGCATGGAGCAGACAAAGTTGTGAAAGATCTTTTGCAATCGGGCATTAAAGCCGAAGCGATTCATGGAAATAAATCGCAAAGCGCAAGGCAACGTGCGTTGACAAACTTTAAGTCAAGAATTACTCGTGTATTGGTAGCTACTGATATTGCAGCACGCGGAATTGATATTGACGAACTCTCGCACGTGATCAATTATGAATTGCCCAATGTGCCCGAAACATACGTCCACCGTATAGGGAGAACCGGTCGTGCAGGAGCAATAGGCAAATCAATTTCATTTTGCGATGAAGAAGAAAAGGAATATTTGCGCGACATCCAGAAGTTAATTGGCAAGTCGCTTCCCATAGTCGAAGACCAACCTTATCATATGACTCATGTAGGTATGCCACGCCCTCAACCTGCACAACGCCAGGCGCAGCAACGCAGGTACGGAAACAACGAAAGAAGGAATTCTAATTCACCACAGCGTAATAACTCTGGCGGTGCGAGAAAATCTAATTCCAATCACAGCGGGGGCGCTTCAAGTGATCGTAGAAATTCGAATACCCAATGGGGTAGCGAACGAAGAGCGTGATTGAATAGCGAACTTGTAAACTAATTTGCCGGCGGAGAATATTTGGTGACCGGATTAGCCATTGCTTTCACCGATTTCAGGTAAGCATAAATAGCGCTTAGATCTTTTCTGCTCATTTTGCTATACATCATCCATGGCATAATTGTATTAAAGTCGCCGGCAGCAACCGTAGGAGGCGAATAGGTGGAATCAGAAAACATCTTGAACCGCTGAATAAAAGCTTCTTCAGTCCATTTGCCAATACCGGTTTCCAAATCAGGTGTGAGATTGCTCGATCGGATAATTGATTTATCCGGCATCAAAAACTCACGACCACCACCAAAAGCAAGCTCTTTGATAATTTGCCCCTTTTCGGCTTTGGTATGGCATTCACGACATGCAGTTGCATTAATCATGTAAGCACCATACGCCAACACATCCGTAGTGTCGGGACGTTTTTGCGGACTAGCTTTTTCGGGGATTAGGTTAATTATAAAATTCATGGGAAAATCTGATTCCGAATCGGGCACCTGATTTTTGACAGGAGCGAGGGAACGGACATAAGCGATGATAGAATAAATATCTTCAGGATCCATACGGCCATAATATGTGAATGGCATCAATGGAAAAAGCGCCTTGCCTTCTTTGCTTACACCGGTAGTAATCACACGAAAGAGCTCTCCATCAGAGTAGCGACTTATGCCTTCGGGCGTGATATTTTTTGAATAATAAATTCCGGGCATCCCCACATTCTGATCAAACCGCTCTCCGCCCATGCCAAACGTTTCTTTATTTAATGGCCCTGAGAATTTTGTCCAGTCGCGAGCAGAGTGACAATCCATGCAAACCGTGACGTTATTGGCCAAGTACTTTCCGCGCTCAATTCGCTCCGGTGTATATTCAATCTTAAGATCGGTTGCCGCGCCAACATTGGGCAGAGCAGTTTTTACATAAGTAAGGAGGGCAGCAACTGCAATGAGGATAAATGCCAGCACATAGCCAACAATCTTAAGAATCTTTTTCATAGGTAGTGGTATTTAGGGTGAGTAATCCGAATTTTATCGAAACCATGAGGATACTTCGAAGACTTTCTTTTTGCTTTGCTTTTCATATTGCTCGTTGCGCAACGTTTCCGGCACTTTGTGGTTGATAAACCAATCGGCTTTGTAAAGCATCAGCAGCAAATAGATTACCGGAAGGGCAGAGAAAAAGAAAAGTAGCTTAGGAACTGACTTGGGGTTTCGTTTGCTAAGCAACAAGTAGATGTACGCAGCAACCAGAAACGTAAATAAGGCGATCAAGAAATAAATCTTCGGAATCGTGTCCAGCTCCGTCCTGAAACTTTTTACGCGGTCTACACCGCCTTCAATAGTCACTTCGGCATCCTTGTCACCCTCAAAGATGATTTGTCCGACAATACCATCGTCTTTTTCGAGAGCCTTAAAATTGATGACCAAAGAATTATCCACCGTATCTTTTGATATGCGTATTCCCGAAATTTCGCGGGCTGTTTTCAAAATCTTGAAATATAAAATCTCAGCATTCTTCACTTTTATTTTTATGGGCGCATAGACATTCTCTTGTTTGATAGTCTCTTTTCCCTGATTGAAGAAATAAAAGTTGACCGAGGCCACATCGGCGTGAATGGTATCGAGATTGTGCTTGAGCAACCGCAAAGGAGCATTGGCAGCATTGGCCTGGTCAATAATAATCGTTCGAACGGGGTCCACGTAAAAGGTTGGTTCTCGCTCCTTATCGCCTACATATAAGAAGTAGTAACCAAAAACAATGGTGATGGTGATTGAAAGCGCATTACTGACTATAAGATCTATTACCCGCGTGTTGGTTGCCATGACATTAAAATAGTGAAGATAATTTCATTTTCCATAAAGCATTTTAACTGGTTAACCACCCCTGAAGCTAATGAAGTAAATTTCGTTTGTGGAAGAAACCTGGACTTTGACTGCCTTAAATCGCTCTTAAAGAATATTTCAGGAACATTTCAAACAAAAAGCAGTCTCACCACCATGCAAGAGGAAGTTTGATGTCGTTCATCGAATCCACTACCAGATCAGGCTTGTAGGCAAAGCGGCCCAGGTTTTCTTTTTTAGTAATGCCACTTAATACCAAAATTGTTTTGTAACCCATCTGCACCCCGCCGCGAATGTCGGTGTCCATAGTATCTCCAATGATCGTGGTTTCTGCTGTCTCCAAACTCAACGCTTTGCGTGCCGAGCGCATCATCACAGGGCTGGGCTTGCCCACTACAAATGCCTTGATGCCGGTAGCTTCCTCAATCATAGCACTTGTCGCGGCAATTCCAAGATTATCCCATCCCTTTTTCTTGGGCGATGGGTCGCGGTTGGTAATCACAAATTTGGCTCCTGCCAAAATCATATCAACAGCGCGTTGCACCATTTCTAAAGTGAAATTTCTTCCTTCACCTAATACCACAAAATCAGGGTCGGTGTTTACAAGCGAGATACCGTTTTCGTGCAAACTGGATAACAAGCCACCTTCACCCAACACATAAGCTGTGCCGTTGGGAATTTGACTTGCCAGAAACTTACCTGTAGCCATTGCGCTGGTGTACACATGGGTTTCGGATACTTTAACTCCCAGCCTGTCCAGCTTGCGCACTACATCAATGCGCGTGCGCTGGCTGTTGTTGGTCATAAACATGAAGGGAATGTTGTCTTTGAGTAACCGATGTATGAAATGATCGGCACCAGGGATTAAATTATCGCCTGCATACACAACTCCGTCCATATCTATGAGTAAACCTTGCGCCATGAGTATAAAATTATGCCTTGAAGTTAAATGTTTTATTAAACAACTGATAAAAAATAGTGAATCTTGAAATGCAACCGAGTGAAAGAGTATCAGCTAGAAAAACTCTATGCAATTTTTGATAATAAGTTCTAAAAGAGAACCTGATTCACCTATGCCAATCCGGCATTCACCGACAAGAAGCCTTCTCCAGCCTATCAGCCATAGCCCGTCTGCATTTTTGTGCGTTGATTTGGGTATAAATTCAAAAAATAAAAGACATGGACACGCAAGACAAGGACAAAGACAGATTTATCGAACCACGCTCAGGCCGTGCTTTTGCCGGGTTGATTTTGGTAGTAGTTGGTGCAGCTTTACTGAGCCGTCAAATGGGAGTCGATATTCCCGATTGGGCGCTTACCTGGGAAACACTAATTATTGTTATCGGGCTTTTCTTTGGTGCTCGCAGAATGTTCCGGCCTGGTACGTGGATGATCATGGTGGCTGTAGGTGCTGCTTTTGTGATTGATCATTATACTGACATCAGTATTCATGAATACATCTGGCCATTGGCAATCATATTTTTCGGCTTGTTGATGATCTTACGACCACGAAGAAGGAGAAAACGTGATTGGAAGAGTTGGTCGATCGAATCGGATTCTACCGATGATACATTCGAAATTAATTCTGTGTTTGGAGGATCGAAGAAGAAAGTCATGTCAAAGGATTTTCAAGGTGGCGAAATCAACACTGTATTTGGTGGCAATGACATAGACTTCTCACAAGCAGATTTTAACAGCAAAGCGACCATAGAAGTAAATATTGTGTTTGGCGGAACCAAATTGATTGTGCCTGCACATTGGAAGATACAGTCGAATGTGGACTGTGTATTCGGAACGGTGGAAGATAAAAGACGTGATGTTGGAGAGACTGGAGAAAACAAAACGCTGGTATTGAAAGGTGCTGTCGTGTTTGGATCAATCGAGATCAAAAGCTATTAAGTTTCGAAGTCATTATTTATAACTTTTAAATGCAATCCATATGAGCTGGTATATCGCAAAAATAGTTTTTCAGATCAAAGGCAAAGGAATGCAACGCCCGCAGTTTGATGAGCACCTGCGGTTGATTGAAGCTGATAATTTTGAAGAAGCATTTCTCAATGCCCGTATTCTCGGAATAAGTTCGGAAGACTCAGTGATCAATCAGAAACACGGACCGGTGACTTGGGAGTTTGTAAATGTTGCCGATCTTCAGCCAGTGAAAGAATGGAAAAACGGCATGGAACTTCATTCGCAGGTACGTGAAATGGATGAAGCAAACCATTATATCAATTATATTCATAACCAGGCGGCTTGCATGCAATTGAATGATCGCCCTCTATTTTAAATTGTGGCAGCTAAACAGAAATTCTTAATCGGAGTAGCGCTTGGGGGCTGGTGGCTTTTATGGGCATCGGTCCAATTTTTTGTAATGCTAAACTATGGGCTTGCTATGCGCGAATCGGCGATCGATTCAATAGCAACAGCAATTGTACTGGCTCTGGCAGGATATGTGATGGTGACGATGGTTAAGTATTATCGTCTATCTCCAAAAAATATTCTTTATGTTATTGGCGCAAGCCTGGCCTTGGCTGCATTGTGTGGAGGCACTCTACACGAATTGATGAAGCACTTGGCTGATGACGAAAATTATTTAAAAAGCCTTAACATCATATTGCCTCTGCGTCTTGTTCTGATCTGGCTCACCGTTCTCACTGGTGCACTGCAGGGCTGGCTTTGGTTTCATGTGAAAGAACAACGGCAGCAGGAGTTGCATACTAAAGAAGCCGAGCAACTGCTTCGCGAGGCAGAACTAGCAAGCCTTCGCCAGCAGTTGCAACCTCATTTTTTGTTTAATAGTTTGAATTCAATAAGCTCGCTCACGATGGTTCAACCGGAACTGGCGCGTAAAATGATTGAACAGCTTTCTGATTTTTTGCGTGGCACTGTCAAGAAAGACGGGAACCAGTTGGTGACGCTGCAGGACGAGCTTCATCACCTTGGACTTTACCTTGATATCGAAAAAGTTCGATTTGGTCATAGGCTCATAACTTTGATCAATGCTGAAGCAAACACCGGCTTAATGAAATTGCCTTCCCTACTTTTGCAACCGCTGGTAGAGAACGCGATCAAATTTGGATTATATGATACGATTGGTGAAGTCACGATAAGGATAGAAGCAAAATCGGATAACGGTATGTTGCTCATTCAGATAACAAATCCGTTTGACCCGGCAACGGCAAGCCCCAAATCAGGAACCGGGTTTGGTTTGCAATCGGTGAGACGCAGATTAGCTTTACTTTTTTACAGACATGATTTGCTGTCTATTAATAAGAATGAAAATATTTTTACCACGACGATAAAAATTCCGCAAGGCGAAGATCGTACTCCATAAATTGTGTATTGAAATGAAAGTAATAATCATAGATGATGAGCCGTTGGCTCGGGGAATTGTAAAAGAATATTTGAAGAGTTACTCTCAAGTGCAAATAATGGCCGAGTGTGGTGATGGCTTTGACGGCGTTAAAGCAATTGCACAACACCAGCCCGATTTGATTTTTCTGGATATTCAAATGCCAAAGATCAATGGCTTTGAAATGCTAGAGCTGATTGATAATCCGCCCACTGTAATTTTTACAACGGCATTTGACGAATATGCGATGAAAGCTTTTGAAGCACACGCTATTGACTATCTGTTAAAACCATTTGGCAAGGAACGTTTTGACAAAGCAATGAGTAAGCGACTGTGGCAAAAGAATGATATACCTTCAGCGTTGATTGATGACGTAAGCTCACCCGAAAGCAGCAACCGTGTGGTCGTAAAAAAAGGTCAGAACATTGTAGTATTGCCTGTGCAGCGCATATTTTATATAGAAGCTTTTGATGACTATGTAAAGATCCACACGGCTGAGGGTTTCTATTTGAAGAAGAAAACCATGAGCTACTTTGAAAAGACATTGGATCCGTCTCAGTTTGTGAGAGTGCACCGATCCTTTCTTTTGAATTTGCAAGAACTTACGCGCATCGAACCAATGGAAAAAGACAATCACGTGGTCTTGCTAAAAAACGGAATGCGCATACCGCTGAGCCAATCGGGTTATGCTAAACTAAAAGGCGTTTTAGGAATTTAAGCCTGCTATTTGCCGCGAGATCAGCGCAAGCCCTTCTGTAAAAGTATGTGGCTTATACTCCAATTCTTTTTTAGCTTTTTCGATAATAAATCCCGTCTTAGGCGGGCGTTTTGCTGGCTGAGTGAATTGGGTTGAATCGGTCTGATGAATTAATGACTTATCCAGTTTGAAGAAATCAGCGGTTGCAATAGCGATGTCATAAGGGGTCATCATTTCT
The DNA here is from genome assembly GCA_013285945.1 of Bacteroidota bacterium. Taxonomy (GTDB): domain Bacteria; phylum Bacteroidota; class Bacteroidia; order Cytophagales; family Cyclobacteriaceae; genus ELB16-189. The sequence goes on from JABDGP010000001.1 coordinate 26,984, forward strand.
TCCCCCGACACATTGAATATTCCTTTGACTTTTTTAGTTGCCGCTAAGTAACAGCCCATGGCTAGATCTTCGGCAAGCGTTGGGGTGCGCCATTGATCATTCACAACATTAATTTTCTTTCCATCTTCCAAACTCTTCTTTACCCACAATACAATATTCGACCGACTCATGTCAGGCGTGACTCCATAAACCAAAACTGTTCGTAGGATTGCCCAGTCGATGTTGCTTTTTTGAATCAATGTTTCGGCTGCCAATTTGCTCTCCCCATAATAGCTAAGGGGATTTGGTTTTTCATTTTCATCCAGCGGGCCATGCGAGCCATCAAAAACAAAATCGGTAGATAGATGAATCAAGTGAGAGTTATTCTTTTTAGAAGCTCCAACCAAATAGTCAACAGCAGTAACATTAGCCAGCCAGCATTTTTCACGTTCAGTTTCGCATTGATCAACCTGAGTCATGGCGGCTGTATTGATGATTACTTCAGGTTTTGTTTTTGAGATTAACTCATCCACCTCATGTTGCTGAGTGATGTCAAGCCTGTTGAACTCAAGCATAGGCTGACTATGAGTAAGCTCAGATTTGGCCGTAGCAATCAGATGAATACCTTTTGCTGCAGCCAGGAGTTCCACTAATTTTTGGCCAAGCAACCCTTTACATCCTGTAACAAGTATTTTCATTTTTTTACTTGGAGATATTTATACCCATATATCTTGGTAATTTTCTTCTTGGATAACTCTTGCACTGTCACCATCATCCGCACGTCATCCACCGGCCTATCCGACCCGTCTGTTTTTACTGCTGCAATTTTGTCGAGTACGTCAAGGCCCTTGATCAATTGACCGAACACTGTGTATTCATTGTCGAGAAAGGGCGTTCCTCCTACGGTAGTGTAGGCTTGCAATTTCTCTGGTGAAATATCTTTTGTCACCTTCATGCCTGTTTCCTTCTCTACCTGCGGAGCCAGGCTGAAAACCTTTTTCTTGAAGGCATCCATGTTGCCCGAAGAATATAACTTGCCCAGAGAGTCATAAGCAGAGCGGTGTTCCGGCTTAGAAATATATTGCTGTAAACCCTGATTTAATTTAGCCTGATCATACTTTAATTCATTCTCATCAAGAATGACGGTGCCTTGTACTATGTAAAATTGACTTCCGCTCGATTCTTTTTTTGGGTTTTGCTGATCGGTCAATCGTGCGGCTGAGAGAACACCTTTCTTGTGGAATAACTTCGGATTGAATTCTGCTTGGATTGTGTAGCCAGGACCTCCGTTGCCAAGACTTTCGCGGGTCTTTCCCTTTTTTGAATTAGGGTCACCACCCTGAATCATAAATGAAGCTATAACTCTATGAAACAGCAAACTATCAAAGTAGTGTGCCTTAGCTAGTTTAATAAAATTTTGTTTGTGCTTCGGGGTTTCATCATATAAAATCGCCACCATGTCTCCTTCACTGGTCTTGATCGTTACGACAAAATCTTTTTTCTGCGCAGGACTTTCAATGATTAAAGCAATCCACATCAAAGAGAAAACAAAATAATTCTTCATGAAAGTAAATGAGATGGCAAAAATAAAAATTTAAGGATTGATTGCTTTAGCAAGTTGAAGAGACAGGTCCATGAAAATCATTTTGGCACTGCCATTTCGCTCCAGATGGTAAGTTGCTTCATTGATCAGTTGGTTGGCAACTTCAATTTTAGGAACATTAATAATTTTACTGAAATCCTTTACGAATTTCTCTTCAGCTCCTTTTATACGACTAATGGAAGTCGCACCGGAAATTTGCAACAGCGTTTCGCGCATCATCCCCTGACCATAGTGCAATAGATTTCGTTGTGCCAGCTTATCGAGCTCATGAAATTCATCAGCAAGGCCAATGAGTTTCACATAATCCTTTTTGAAACAGGTCCGCATCCAATCAATGAATCTGGTTTGATGGTGATCTTCTTCGGTGTTGGTAAGCTGAATTGCAAAGCTCAAATCACCCTCTGCCAATTGCGTGATTTCATGGCATTGATCTTCATTCAACGAGTAATTTTTTTGAAGGAATTCTTCAATAGCCTCGTCGGCCAACAAAGGCACATGTACAATTTGAGTACGCGACAAAATGGTGGGCATTAATTGTTCAGCGCCATTAGTCACCAAAAGAAAAAAAGTGTGTGGCGGCGGCTCTTCGAGAATTTTTAGAATGCCATTGGCGGCGGAAGAGTGCATAAACTCAGGCAGCCAAATGATCATTACTTTATTAGAACTCTCAAAAGGTTTAAGTGAAAGATTGCGTACAATTTCGCGGCTTTCTTCGCGAGCAATAAGGGCTTGCTTGTCTTCGCCACCATAAAATGCAATCCATTGTGCCAGACTTCCAAATGGCTGCTCCAAAAGAAAGCTTCGCCACGTTTTCAGGATTTCTGAACGGAAACGCTCTTCGTCTTTGTCGCCTTTAATATTACCGAGTGGAAAAACAAAATGAGTATCAGGGTGAATGTACTTGAAACTTTTGCTGCAAGCGGCACAAGTACCACATGAGTCACTACCTGTTTTATTCTGGCAATGGAGATATTGAGCGAAAGCCAATGCCAGCGGAAGATTGAGCGAGCCTGGCTTGCCAGAGAATAGCAGTGCGTGTGCAATGTGATTCGATTGCACGGAACCAGTGAGTTTGGTTTTTATTTCTTCGAGACCAGGAATGGAAGAGAAATTCATTTTGAGGTCTGGTCAAAAATATTTTTTAAAATTCCCCTGTCCGCGTTTGACAAAACTATATTTCTGCGCGCCATCACACGTTCGGCCGTCTCTATAGCCTTTTCAAACTGATAAGTCACAAAACCCGAAGCTCCACCCCATGCAAATGACGGCACAAAATTGCGCGGATAGCCTGCTCCAAAAATATTGGAACTCACGCCCACTACAGTTCCGGTATTGAACATCGTGTTGATGCCGCTCTTGCTGTGATCACCCATGATGAGTCCGCAATTGGGCTGGCCGATATCAACGAAAGCATTTTTGGCATAGCTCCATAACCTCACATTGTCGTAGTTGTTTTTCAGGTTGGATGTGTTTGTATCGGCGCCAAGATTACACCATTCGCCCAATACGGAGTTTCCCAAAAAACCATCATGCCCTTTATTACTATAACCAAAAAGGACAGAATTGCTCACCTCGCCTCCGATTTTACAGAACGGGCCAATAGCTGTATCGGCTCGCATCTTGGCGCCCATGTTCACAATAGATTCTTCACCTAAAGCGAATGGCCCGCGGATAATAGCGCCTTCCTGCACTTGCGAATTTTTTCCGAGATAAATCGGGCCATTATCAGCATTAAGGATGGCAGCATGAAGAGTTACGCCTTCTTCTAGAAAAATATTGTTATTGTTATAGGTGCGTGTGTGAGTGTCCGTGATGGCCGCTGATTTCCTGTTTGTCGTAATTAATTTAAAATCAGACCGAATCTGATTGCCACAGTTTTGAAAGATTTTCCAAGGTCTGTCGATCGACACAATTTCGTGACTGTACTCTGAGCTATTCCCGGAAATCACCTCAGGCAATTCATCCTCGTGTGTCCGCACGGCCAAAACCATTGAGTTTTTATGGATAGCATCGCCCAACTCCAGTTTTTTTATAGCATTGACAAGATGTTCGTCCGGGCAGATTGCTCCATTGATCCAAAGATTATCATCTGTGATTTTTGTCGGGAATTTTTCTTTAAGATATTCTTGAGTGCTGTACGATGTTATTGTTTTAAAATGCCTTTCCCATTTTTCGCGGATCGTAAGTATTCCTACACGCATACCTGCCACTGGTCGCGTAAAGGTAATCGGCAGCAGATGAATGCGTAGCGAAGGATCGTCAAACAAGATAATGTTCATATAAAATGAATTGGCGTGAAGTTAAGGCAAAAAAAAGAACCTCACACGGAGGTTCCTTTGCTATAAAACGCTAAGAACAATATTATTTTTTGCCGTATTTCTTTTGGAATTTTTCTACACGACCTGCAGTATCTACAAACATTTTCTTGCCTGTGAAGAAAGGGTGTGAAGCTGAACTTACTTCGACTTTAATAACCGGGTATTCTTTACCATCGGTGAATTTGATTTTTTCCTTAGGCACGTTGGTTGAACGGCTTAAAAACTTAAAATCGCTGGATGTGTCCCAGAAAACAACTTCTTGATAGTTAGGATGGATGCTCTTTTTCATATTTTCTCTAAAAGGACTGCAAAAATATGGAAATAGAACAAATTTGCAACGCCGGATCAGCTCATTTTTTGTGCAAACCGGGAAAACCCTTTGGTTTTAGCTCAAAAACAAAATAAAATGGGCAATTTTGATCCTGTTTACATTAGCTCAAGACTTTGAAAAGGATCGCAATATTCGTTTTTCTGATTATTCACTGGGCTGACTCATTGGCCCAAAGCACTAATGCCACGCTCAACGAAGACTATTATCATTGGATTACACGCTACGAAATAAAGACCGGCCATGTGGTTTCAGAGATTTTCTCAGCAGTCAGGCCTTTCCAACGCAAGGCTATTGTAGCATTTGTTGATTCCCTTGAAAAGAAAGACCATGTTTTTACCTCATCAGCAGATCGGTTCAATTATACCTACTTGCGAAACGACAATTGGGAGTGGAGTGCGGCAGAGACCAATAACAGCGCGAAGCCATTTCTCGGTATGTATAAAAAGAAGTCAGATCTGGCCAAAGTAGACGTTCCCGATTTTGATCTGCATGTGAGCCCGGTGTTGTATTTAGGTGCCGGCAAAGACAGCAGGCTGAATCGATCCACATATATCAACTCGCGAGGTGTGGAGATTCGTGGCATGATAGACAGGAAAATTGGATTCTATACGTTCTTTACCGATAACCAGGAAATTCTTCCTGCCTACGCTTATGATGCGCTTACGCTAAACAACGTTTTTGTGGTGCCACACGAAGGTTTTTGGAAAACATATAAAAATGGGGGTGTAGATTTTTTTCAAGCTCGAGGCTATATTGATTTTAATGTCACCAAACATGTTTACGTACAGTTTGGCAACGACAGAACCTTTATAGGCAACGGCTTTCGTTCGTTGATTCTTTCGGATTATTCACCACCTAACCTTTTTCTAAGGGCGAATACTAAAATCTGGCGCATCAATTATTTTTTTCAGATCAGTCGTCTTGTAGCGAACGCTATGGGTAGCGCTGGTGGCTCAACCGCCAATAAAAGCTATCCGGTAAAATTCATGGCCTTTCACCATGCCAGTATCAACATTGGGAAGAAATTTAATTTGGGTGTTTTTGAATCGGTGATTTTTACGCCTCAGGATACTATCAATAAGAATACACTGCAATTGAATTACCTTAATCCTATTATTTTTTATCGCGCTATTGAACAGCAAGGCGGTAGCCCCGACAATGTGTTATTGGGCGGTGATTTTAAATGGAATGCAACCAAAGGAATTTCATTTTACGGACAAGTTGTTATTGATGAATTTGTATTAAAAGAACTAAAGGCCGGTACAGGGTGGTGGGCAAATAAGTTCGCAATGCAAGGTGGTTTAAAATATATTGACGCGCTTAACGTCCCTAATCTTGATGTACAATTGGAAGCAAATCTTGTGAAGCCGTACACTTACTCGCATGACACGCAGTACAGCAATTACAGCAACTACAACCAGCCGTTGGCGCATCCGCTGGGAGCAAATTTCATGGAAGGTGTGGCCATTGTAAGATACCAGCCCTTACCTAAGTTGAATCTCATTGCTAAAAGCTTCTACACGAAAATAGGTCGAGATACAGCCAAAGTGAATTGGGGCAGCGATATTTTAAAAAACAATTCTACCCGACAGATGGACTATGGAAACAAGATAGGTCAGGGAGTTAAGAACACAATTGCGTTTCTTGATTTGACTGCATCGTATATGGTTCGTCACAATGTATTTATTGACTTCAAGGCTACCATTCGTCACAGCAGTAGCCCGGTAGCTTTATACAATAATAATTCTACAATAACTTCAGTATCATTGCGGTGGAATATTCCAGCGCGTACATACGATTTCTGACCTAATGAAAATTTTTCTCCGCATCCTTTCATATGCTAATACCATTGGTCGCCGGCTAGGGTTCTTTTTTTTATACTCCGTTCTAGGGATCATCTTTGGTGCATTCAACATTGTGTTGGTAATACCTATGCTTAGCTCGTTGTTTAAGCAAAGCAATGGCGCTGTAGTTGTTCCGGCTCTCCCCTCATTTAGTTTTTCTACTGATTTTATTGTTGACACTTTCTATCATTATTATCTGGGAGTAGTGCGCGATTACGGAGAATTGAATTCGTTGCTATTCGTATGTGGCTTGATAGTAGTTTGCGTAGTGCTGGCCAATTTATTTCGCTACCTCGAACGGGTAATTGCTACAAAAATCAGAGTTGATTTGGTGAAGAACATCCGGATGGACATTTTCAGAAAAGTATCGCTCTTACATATCGGCTATTTTAATATTGAGCGCAAAGGCGACTTGATATCACGATTCACCAATGATGTGATGGAAGTAGAGAATGCAGTGATGAATAGTCTTAAAGCTGTATTGAAAGAGCCGATCACTATCATTGTCTATTTCTTTGTACTGTTTACTATATCGCCACAGCTCACTTTGTTTACGCTTCTTGTCCTTCCACTGACAGGAGGAGTTTTAGCGGAGATTATCAAGCGATTAAAACGTCAAGCCAAGGAAAGTCAGGAATCGCTTGGGCGTATCGTGAATATTCTGGATGAAACTTTTAGCGGTATGCGTGTAGTAAAAGCGTTTAATGCTCGCGATTTTGTCATCGATAAAATAGAAAAGGAAAGCGCTTACTATCGCAAGGTGAATAAATCGATGTCGTACAAGAACGAGTTGGCCTCTCCAGTTTCGGAAATCCTCGGTGTGCTGATTATTGCTGGGATTATTTTCTTTGGTGGTAACATGGTGCTCAGCAACGGTTCTTCATTGAAACCTGAAGTCTTTCTTGGGTTTATTGCTGTCTTTGCCCAAATCATTCAGCCAGCAAAGAATTTCTCTAATGGGATTACTTCTTTGCAAAAAGGTACCGCTTCGGCTAAACGCATTTTTGAAATGATTGACAGTGAGCCTGCCATAAAAAATAAACCTAATGCCGTTGAGTTGAAAAGTTTTGAACGGGAAATTGAGTTTAAGAATGTCTCCTTCGCCTATGAGTCAGATTTGGTTTTAAAAAACATTAACCTAAAAATTGAGAAGGGTAAAACAATTGCACTTGTCGGCACATCGGGCGGAGGTAAATCCACACTCGCAGATCTGGTTCCTCGTTTTTATGATCCAACGAATGGTGAAGTGTGTATCGATGGAAAATCGCTTACCGATTATGATATTGAATCGTTGCGCAAACAAATGGGCGTAGTAACGCAAGAATCTATTTTATTTAATGACACCATCTTCAACAACATTGCATTTGGTAATCCTCAGTTAAGTCAGGAGGCCGTGATACAAGCTGCTAAGATTGCCAACGCTCATGACTTTATCATGCAAACTGAAAATGGGTATAATACCTTTATTGGTGAACGAGGATCAAAACTTTCAGGTGGTCAGCGGCAGCGACTTAGTATTGCTCGCGCCGTGTTGAAGAATCCGCCAATTTTAATTTTAGATGAAGCTACGTCTGCGTTAGACTCAGAGTCTGAGAAACTGGTTCAAGAGGCATTGGCAAACCTGATGAAAAACCGAACTTCATTGGTGATTGCACACCGGCTGAGTACGATTCAACACGCTGATGAAATTTTGGTAGTGCGACATGGGCAGATTGTAGAGCGGGGTACACATGAAAACCTGAACAATCAAAATGGGTTATACAAAAAGCTGGTGGACATCCAAAAGACGGTATAGCTGCCTGAATTTGATGCATGGTTTTGACTGGAATTGCATTTTTTACATATATTCGAAAGAGTAAGTTTGCCTTCTTAATTAAAAAAGCATGAACACACGCCGGATCATCTTCTTATCCATTTTTGGATTGTATCAACTTTCCATTTTTGTTTTTACGGTCTTTATGGAATCCAAACAGAATGATCTCAGCTTCTTGTTTGATATGTTTAAGAGAATAAGCTTGTTTAAATATGGCGCACTGCTCGGTTTGATTTTGTTAGTGGCCGAATTTGTGTGGGCTTCGGCGGATGCCAAAAAGGCGAAACAACTTTAATGATCCAATGGATTCTCGTGAAGTAATAGTAGCAGAATTACAGCAGGCAGCTCATGTACTTGAGAAGTTCATGAATAATGAGCACAACCTTGTACTGATCGAACAAGCCGCAAAAATAATTGCAGATTCAATCAATCACGGTGGCAAGGTTATTTCCTGCGGCAACGGAGGTTCGCATTGTGATGCCATGCACTTTGCCGAAGAATTGACGGGCCGTTATCGTGAAAACCGAAAAGCTATCCCAGCACTTTGTATATCAGATCCAAGCCATATTTCCTGTGTAAGCAATGATTTTGGCTACGAATTTATTTTTTCCCGCTATATAGAAGCCCTTGGAAAGTCGGGGGATGTGCTGCTGGGGCTTAGTACCAGTGGCAATTCTATGAATATCATCCGGGCGGCGGAGGCAGCAAAAGAAAAGGGAATGAAGGTAATTATCCTTTCGGGGAAAGACGGTGGTAAACTTGCGCCGTTAGCCGATCTGGAGTTACGAGTCTCTCACCACGGCTATGCTGACCGCATTCAGGAAGTACATATCAAGATCATTCACATTCTCATGCTTTTGATCGAAAAGCAGGTAGCCTGATTTTAGGCCATTTTCCTAGTCATTCAGTAGCGTCTCCCTTTGGATTGTAGATTATCACGAGTTTTTATTTTGTATTCCTCGACAAATGTCTTATATTTATGTGTCATTTGTCTGATATGAAAAAAATCACTAAAGATTCCGCTCCGGTAAAACCCAAGGGAAGAATAGGTTACGTCATCTTAGAGGAAGATTCTTGGGGCCGTGTTGGTGAAAGCCTTGGCGAATATGGTTTCACGTATGGTCGTGTAGAGCCACTGTTTCTGTTTCTTGGCTTATCTCAGGAAGAATCTGCAAAGGTGGCAGGGGTTTCGGCGCGTACACTTTCACGCTGGGATGACCAAACTGCAATCGGGCTTGTAGCAAGTGAGCGAGCGGCCAAAATAGATCACCTCGTAAAGACCGGCATCGAAATTTTCAAAAACGAAAAGTCATTCAAAACCTGGTTTGCAGAGAAGAATTTTTCTCTCGGAGGAAAATCACCAAAGCAAATACTCGGGCAGCCGTTTGGCCTGGATTTAATTCATGATACTTTGCTGGCTGTGCAGTTTGGCAATGTGATGTGATATGAGCGTATTCGTTCATCGGGTGATGTCACGGACTCATCATAAGAATCCCTGGGGCTTTGGCAACTCATCAGCGCGTTGGAACCCGGCGGGTTATCCGATCATTTATACTGCCTCTCATCTATCATTGTGCACCACGGAGTTGATGGCGATTATGGGTACGAATGTACGTCTTCATGATTGGTGCCGCGTGATCTATAAAGTAGATAGTAAAATTATCTTTATAAACAAGAACACGCTGCCATCGGATTGGCAACACAGGCCACATCCTGCATCCACACAAGAGATCGGTAAGATGTGGTTGTTACAACAAAAAACTCCTATTCTGGCCGTGCCATCCGCCCGACTTCCAATTTCGGTTTATCCCTCAGAATATAATTTATTACTCAACCCATTGCATCCTGATCTTCGTAAGAAAATTTCTGTTTACAGAACTGAAGATTTTGATTTTGCAATGAATGACTAATCACTTCTTTTTTTCCAGAATAGCTTTCATCGCTTTAAATGACTGATGCGGAGCATTCGCACAAACCCAATTGACAAGCCATGCTGGCACAGATCCGCCAGGGTCGATTTGAATAGCATATTTTATTAAAAGCCGATTATCTCCCTTTTCAGTTATCAGCCATTGAGAATGTGATGACGGCACCCGAATTAAACCTTTCTTCTCTGCGACAATATTTTTCTCGCTGTTGGCCGTAACGGTAAGCTCGTGAACCTTAGTGCTAACTATTCGAAACCGTACTACCATGTCACGGTCTTCTATCGGCCAGGGCGCTTCAATCTTCGCATAATAAATGGACTCGGAGTCGTTGATCTTTTTAATTTCTTTAGCTTCTATAGTATTGTATTGCCAAGTGGTATAGTTGGGAAAATTTAACAGAAAGTCTTTCAGTTGTGGTAATGTGGTATTTACTGAAAACTCAGCCAGGATGGATTTGAATTTTGATGTATCAGTATTGCAGGTGTAAACCCGAATGCTATCCTGGTCTTTTCGAAGTTTGCAATTGGTTTGAGCTACACTTGAAAAAGTAATGGCCAGGAAAAGTATCGGGAGGCAATTACTTTTCATGAGGAATTTTTCCCTCGTGTTTTTTCCAGCATATCCCACATTTCGCTGGGAATAGTTTCAAGGTGGCTGAATTCGCCTCCGTTTCTAAGCCACTCACCTCCATCGATAGTAATAACTTCGCCATTGACATAGGCAGAAAATTCAGATAACATATAAGCGGCAAGATTTGCCAGCTCCTGGTGGTCGCCTACGCGCTTGAGCGGTACGCGCTGTGCCGGATCAAATTTTTTCACAAGGTCACCGGGTAATAGACGGCTCCATGCGCCTTCGGTAGGAAAAGGTCCTGGTGCAATAGCATTGCTGCGGATGTTATACTTTGCCCACTCCACCGCCAACGATCGTGTGAGAGCCAGCACTCCAGACTTGGCGCATGCCGATGGCACCACATAACCCGAGCCTGTCCATGCATAAGTAGTCACAATGTTTAGAAAGACCCCGGGTTGTTTTTTTGCGATCCAGTTCTTGCCTGCTGCAAGTGTTGTGTAGTAAGTACCTTTCAAAACGATATCAACCACGATATCAAATGCGCGGTGTGAGAGCCTTTCGGTTGGACTGATAAAATTTCCTGCGGCATTATTTAGTACTGCATCTATTTTGCCAAAGCGTGATTCGGTCTCCTTGATTACTTTTTCAATCTCTTCGTATTTGCGCACGTCGCAAGCCACAGCCAAAACTTTGCCGCCTGTTTGTTGCTCAAGTTCAGATGCAGTTTTGTCGAGCACTTCTTTTTTGCGACTGGTAATAACCAGATTGGCGCCAAGTTCAAGTAAATATTTTCCGATCGACCGGCCAAGTCCTGTGCCTCCTCCGGTAATGACAATAGTTTTACCATTGAAGGATCCGGGTTTGAGCATGCCTTCCATATTCTTTTTATTGAAAGATAGTGTTAAGTGTAGTTGCCAACCAATGAATAATAGATAATTTTGTTCAACTCATTTTTTAAACTTATGAAATCACACATCCTCAGCTATCTGGTCATCGCTCTCGTTTTTAATTCTTGTATTGTAAGCAAGAAAAAATTTGATGACATGCTAGCACAAAAAGTGCAAGCCGAAGGTGAACTTGAAGATAAATCTAAAAAACTTGATCAGGCGAATGCCTCCCTGGCACAACTTAATGAGTCGTTGAAAAAGTTAAAGCAGGACTCAAGTGATCTAGCCCAAAATTTGCAAACCGGAAATAAAAAACTAACGGATTTAAATAATGAGTTTGAAAAATTGAATGCTAATTATAAAACCTCACTGAATAAAAGCGGCAAACTCAACCAGGATCTTGCCCAACAGCGCGACCAGCTTTTGGCAATACAAGACAATCTTGAAAAGACACGAAAAGCAAATGATTCACTAAGCAATAGTCTGGCTGAGCGAGAGAAGAAGGTGAAAGAATTGGAGCAAGTCCTTGCCAACAAAGACAAGGCCGTTCAGGATTTGAAAAACAGAATAAGCAATGCGTTGCTGAACTTCAAAGAAAATGACCTTACGGTAAAAGTGAAAAACGGGAAAGTCTATGTGTCGTTGGCCGAGCAATTACTCTTCGGCTCGGGAAGTATTGTAGTTGATAAAAAAGGCGAAGGCGCATTGCAGCAGTTGGCAAAGGCAATCAAAGACCAGAAAGACATTCATGTGATGATTGAGGGCCACACCGATAATGTACCGATCTCGCAAAAAACAAAATACATGGAAGACAATTGGGATCTGAGCGTATTGCGCGCTACATCAATTACCCGGATTCTGATCAAGGCCGGTATGTCAACTAATCAAATTGCTGCCTCGGGCAGAGGAGAGTTTTCACCCGTGGCTTCAAATGATAACTCACTGAACAAACAAAAGAACCGCAGGACAGAAATCATTGTCACGCCTAACTTAGATGAATTGTTTAAAATCCTGGACGCTAACTAAAATACTATGAGCCGCCTTATCAGTTTATTGGTTTTGATTTTGGATATCGTTGTTGTCATGGACATCCTTAAAAGCAACAAAGACACAGAGAAGAAAATCCTCTGGATTATAGTAGTAGTTTTCCTGCCGTTGCTCGGCCCGATTATATATTATCTTGTTGGTAGAAATAGATAGGTCAGAATCAGTCATCCTTCGGTTCCCATAATTCTATTTTGTTTCCTTCGGGATCCATTATCCACCCAAATTTTCCGTAAGGATACTCTTGGATTTCGCCTACAATCTGCACACCTTCTTCTTTGAGCACCTTTAGTAGTTCAACTAAATTTTCCACACGGTAGTTAAACATAAATTGTTTTTCGCTTGGCGCGAAATAGTTGCTATCATCTTTAAACGGGTTCCAGGCTGTAATCGCAAGAGCTTTAGTGTCTTTGTCATTCGGATCGATCCATTGGAAACCATATTCATTGGTAGGTACTCCAAGATGCTTGCCGTACCATTCTTTTATTTTCTTTGGGTCTTTCGTTTTGAAGAAAACCCCGCCAAGGCCAGTTACTCGTTTCATTTTTTCTTTTGATAAGTGATTAAAATAAATTTATTTTCAAATGTAGTTACAAATTCAGTAGGTCGGATTCCATTTTGAGCCAAGTTGTAACAAATGGTTAATTGTTCACTCTCCATTTTATAGATGCACGTGAACACCTTTCCTTTATTAGGTCCATTTGTTCCTTTGATATCCATAGCATTTCCGCTTGGATAACTTAAAATCCCAGAATCGGAAATATTTTCACCTGACCAAATTTTATAAGCGCCGTCCATTATTTCCAGCTTTTCATTTTGAAATGATGCTGTGATATCCTGCCCACTCAGTTGGGCGCTGACAATTATCCAAATGGCGTTTAAAGTATTCATATTAGAAGATGTTTTGGTTATCAAATACAGTGGCAAATCAAGGATTGAACAACCTAAAAAGCATCATCCAAAAGTATGATTTATTAATAATCAGCCTTTAGTACGAGTGATGATGGATTCCAGGTGGACTGTTGTCAGCCAGATTTATAAATTGACTGGCAAATTGTGTAAGAACAGGCTACATTCACAAACCATGATTAATTTTGAACTAACTGAGACTTGGCAGTTTCTTTAAACAAAACGGCAATGGCACCAAAAATAGCACTTGTAACTGGCGCAAGCCGCGGATTGGGAAAGGACATGGCACTGAACCTTGCGAAAAAAGGATTGGATGTAATCCTGACCTACAACACCAACAAAATCGAAGCAGAAAAAGTAGTTAGTGAAATAGTTCAGATGAAACGGAAAGCGGTTGCGCTACAGGTTGATATGGCAAACATTAAATCGCTTGATAGTTTCATAGGTCAGATAGCTTCTGCTTTGAAATCGAATTGGAATGCAGACAAATTCGATTTTCTGATTAATAATGCCGGAACCGGAGCTACCATTCCAATCTCACAAGTAACCGAGGAGGCATTCGATAATTTATTGAATATTCATTATAAGGGAGTTTATTTTCTTACCCATAAAGCAATTCCCATCATAAACGATCATGGTGGAGTGATTTTTATTTCCTCCGGAACCACCGTTTTTGTGTTCCTGGTTATTCTGTTTATTCTTCAATGAAGGGAGCAATCGAAGTTTTTAGCAGGTCTGTTGCCAAGGAATTTGGATCCCGTGGTATTCGCGCTAACGTGGTTGCTCCCGGACCGATCGAAACAGACTTCAACAGTGCGGCTATCCGTAACAACCCGCAAATGAAATCAAATCTTGCCGGTGTCACAGCTCTTGGCCGAGTTGGGCAAACTGACGACATTGGAAGCGTAGTGGCTTTTTTATGTACTGACGAGGCGCGCTGGATCAACGCCCAAAGGATTGAAGTTTCTGGTGGAGTGAATATTTGATTCTCGATGGTTTCAGAAAATGCAAAGCGCTGGGTTAAGAGAATTCGAAAAGTTTTTTTAATTCTTTTTGTTACTCAACTGGTCTACATCATAATGTTAAAATGGGTCGATCCGCCAATTACGATTACCCAACTCTCCAACTGGATAAGCGGAAATGGATTGAAAAGAGATTATGTTGATTACAGTGAAATGTCACCCAATATCCGGCTGGCAGTTATGGCATCTGAGGATCAATTATTTCCCGATCACAATGGGTTTGATATTAATAGCATAAAGGATGCCTTAACTGAGAAGACTAAAAAAAGAAAGCAGGTTCGTGGTGCATCTACGATCTCACAGCAGGTTGCAAAAAATGTTTTTCTCTGGCAGGGTCGTAGCTGGATTCGTAAAGGCCTGGAAGCCTACACCACGTTCATGATCGAACTTGTATGGGGAAAGAAACGAATCCTGGAAATGTACCTCAATGTAAGCGAAATGGGCAAAGGGGTTTTTGGTATTGAGGCTGCCTCAAGAATTTACTTTAATAAATCAGCCAAAAAACTTAACCGGACTGAAGCATCAATGATTGCGGCTTGCTTTCCAAATCCCAAGCGAATCAGGGTGCAGCCTCCTTCGCCTTACGTTATACAGCGCTCGCAACAAATCCTGGCACAAATGAACAACATCGAGCCTGATGAGGATATACAGAAACTGTTGAAGTAATTTTCAGACTAAAGCCACAAAGTCTGGATCACGGCTGCTGCTATTGATCCAATTAAGTGGTAGCCTGAATCTATTATTCCAAGTAAAAAAGTTTTCCTTGTGTACATGTGGCTTACGGTTATACCAACTGAAGCAAAGATGCCAGCCAGCAGCCCGATTTTAGCTCCCAGCAACCAGGTGGACGGCCTTATAATTTGTATCAAACACCCGATGCCAATGCAGGTGATAAAACAATAGACAAATGTGATTGCCATCAGTTTTCCCATTCCTTTTTTTTCTTCTTCGGTTGGAGGCGATAAGGCATGACCTTTCATCCAGGTTGTGCCCAGAACTTTTGGATTGAAATAAATTGCTCCCAGAGCAAAATAGACAACCGCCGAGACAGCTATTGCCAGATAATTGAGGTGTGAGAGAATCATAATGATTGAGGTTTAGGTTATATCAAATATAAGGGGTTTTCACATTTTTCAGGCGCTCAATTCTTTCTACCTTTGCGGCTAAATTAACTTGGAACTGAATGGCTGGCATGGAGAACATCCGCAATTTTTGCATTATAGCACACATCGATCACGGTAAAAGCACTCTGGCCGACCGGCTTTTGGAGTTTACCGGGACCCTTACTAACCGTCAAATGCAGGCGCAAGTGCTCGATAATATGGATTTGGAGCGAGAAAAAGGAATTACCATTAAATCGCACGCTATCCAGATGAACTATAAACTGGACGGAAAGGAATACATACTCAATCTAATAGACACACCTGGTCACGTTGACTTTTCGTATGAGGTAAGCCGCTCAATTGCGGCATGCGAAGGTGCACTTTTGATAGTCGATGCTGCCCAAGGGATACAGGCGCAAACGATCTCCAATTTGTATTTGGCGCTAGAACATGATCTTGAGATTATTCCAGTTTTGAATAAAATTGACCTTCCGGCTGCAATGCCTGATGAGGTTACTGATCAGATTGTAGAATTGATTGGCTGCGAACGAGATGCCGTGATCCGTGCTAGCGCAAAAGAGGGAATTGGTATTGAAGAAATTCTGAAAGCAGCTGTTCAAAGAATTCCAGCGCCAAAGGGCGATCCAAAAGCTCCGTTGCAGGCAATGATTTTTGACTCGGTGTTTAATTCGTTTCGCGGTATAGAAGTTTACTATCGGGTATTCAATGGCACCATGCGCAAGAATGACCAGATCAAATTTGTAAATGCAGATAAGCAATATGGTGCTGATGAAATCGGGGTCTTGAAACTGGATAAGTTTCCTCAGAATGAAATAAGTGCAGGTAATGTGGGCTATCTTATTTCGGGCATTAAAGTAGCGAAGGAGGTTAAAGTGGGAGATACGATTACATTGGTAAGCAATCCGGGAGAAGCGATTAAAGGTTTTGAAGATGTGAAGCCAATGGTGTTTGCAGGGATTTATCCGGTTGAGACTTCAGAGTTTGAAGAGTTACGCGCATCAATGGAAAAACTTCAGCTCAATGATGCGTCTTTAGTTTGGGAGCCAGAAACATCGGCAGCACTGGGTTTTGGATTTCGTTGCGGTTTCCTCGGAATGTTACACATGGAAATTATTCAGGAAAGGCTCGAGCGTGAGTTTAATATGACGGTAATCACTACGGTGCCATCAGTTCAGTTTAAAGCAACGCTTACCAACGGGAAAGTAATTGACATTAATGCGCCTTCTGAAATGCCCGATCCTACAACCATGGATTTTATTGAAGAGCCTTTTATACGTGCACAAATAATTTCAAAGTCAGAGTTTATTGGCCCGATCATCGGCTTGTGTATGGACAGACGTGGACAAATTAAAAACCAGAACTACCTCACCTCTGACCGGGTGGAACTTACGTTTGAAATGCCATTAGCAGAAATTGTGTTTGATTTTTTTGATAAACTCAAAACTATTTCGAAGGGATACGCTTCATTGGATTACCATCTCATCGACTTGCGTGAAAGCGATATGGTGAAGTTGGATGTTCAACTAAATGGAGAAAAAATTGATGCACTGTCGGCTATTGTTCACCGCAACAAAGCACAGGAGTGGGGAAGGAAGTTGTGTGAAAAATTGAAAGAGTTAATACCACGCCACATGTTTGAAGTCGCAATTCAGGCTGCTATTGGGCAGAAGATTGTAGCGCGCGAAACGTTGAGTGCTATCCGCAAAAACGTGTTAGCAAAATGCTATGGCGGTGATATTTCGCGCAAGCGCAAATTGCTTGAAAAACAAAAGAAAGGAAAGAAGAGAATGCGTCAGGTTGGAAATGTAGAGATTCCGCAGGAAGCATTTATGGCGGTGCTGAAAATAGAGTAATAGTTAGTTCATGGACAAAAATTATGACGAGGTTCTTTCCGATATTTTGATTCAATTGGATGCAATTGAAAGACGAATGGCAAAGTCTGATACTCGAATGAATTTAACGGTGAAGCGAATAGTGATGATTGAAAATAAAATCGAGATGATTTTAAAGAAGCAAGATCACTCAATCATGGCACTTCAAGAATTCATTGCAATGCAATCGAAATTAAACAAGTATTTTTTGAACTATATGGAGAAGAATCCATTTAAATAGATTCTTTATGAAGCAAGGAAAAAAGAAATTTAAAAACATAAAGGAAATGATGACCTTCTTAGACAGCTTAAGAAAGCGTAATGAGAGTGCAATTAAATATCATGATGTTGAAATAAAAAAATACGAAGACTTATTGAATAAGACTGAGAATATGGTGACAGAGCCTATAAAACAATATCGAAGGAGAATCAAATAATTTCAATGACAGAAACTACATCATATACCCTCATCGATGGTCGCAAAGTAGCCAATGATATCAAATTGGAAATTTCGCAAAAGGTAGCCGAGCGAAAAGCACAAAACAAAAAAGTGCCGCACCTGGCCATCATTTTGGTTGGCGATGACGGAGCTAGTCAGACGTATGTAGATTTTAAAGTGAAGGCATGTAAGGAAGTTGGCTTTCATTACACTATGATGCGCTTTGCAGATACCATCAGCGAAGACAAGCTGATGAAACACATTGATCAGGTAAATCGCGATGAAGATGTGGATGGATTCATCGTGCAATTGCCCTTGCCTGCTAACATTAGCGTTGAACGTATCACGGAAAAAATTCGACCGGATAAAGATGTAGATGGATTTACCAACCGGAATTTTGGCAGTATCGTTTCTAAAAACCCGTTGCTGCTTCCGGCAACTCCTTTTGGCGTGATGGAATTATTGAAACGATACAACATTCCTACCGAAGGAAAGAATTGCGTGGTTGTAGGAGCGAGTCGACTGGTGGGTGCACCACTTAGTATGATGTTGGTGGAAGAAGGAAAAGCAACAGTAACGATTTGTCATAAGCACACCAAAGACATTAAAATGTACACGCTTCACGCTGACATATTGATAGCGGCGGTGGGCAAGCCCGGATTGATTACGGCCGATATGGTGAAAGAAGGAGCGGTGGTAATTGATGTTGGTACTACACGCGTAGAAGGCCCGCAATATAAAAACGGTTATACATTAAAAGGCGATGTCGACTTCAAAGAGGTGGCTTCAAAAACATCGTTTATTACTCCGGTGCCAGGCGGTGTTGGCCCGATGACCATAGCATCTCTTCTTCTCAATACGCTGCGGGCTACTGAACTACGAAACCCGTAGTTCGTTATTAGTTATTGTTAATAGTTGATCGATGACTCTGCAAGTAACGAATAACGAAATAGCGAATAACGAATTGGAAACCTCAACACTTAAGTCTACTTCAATGCTTCCGGTGATGGAATCTTTCTATACCATTCAGGGTGAAGGCTTTTATCAAGGGAGTGCTGCTTATTTTATCAGGCTGGCAGGTTGTGATGTCGGCTGTGTATGGTGCGATGTGAAAGAATCATGGGATGTAAATGCGCACCCCAAACTGGAAATACATGACATTGTAAAAAAAGCCAAATCTTCGGGAAGTGAAATAGCCGTGATCACAGGCGGTGAACCAGCAATGCATAATTTGAATTTACTAACAAGCGAACTTCAAAAATCGGGTTTGAAAACCAATATCGAGACGTCGGGAGTTTATCCGCTCACCGGAAACTGGGATTGGATCTGTTTTTCACCTAAGAAATTTAAGACTGCTGACTCTTCGATTTTTAAACGAGCCAACGAACTTAAAATTATAGTCTATAATAAAAGTGATTTTGATTGGGCAGAAGAATATGCTTTAAAGGTAACTGATTCCTGCGAATTGTTTTTGCAACCCGAATGGTCGAGAGAAAAAGAAATGGTGCCGCTGATTATAGAGTATGTTAAGGCACATCCAAAGTGGAAAGTCTCTTTACAAATTCATAAATACATGAATATCCCTTAATAGGATTTCTATAGTACAATGGTTATTAAAGAATTTGAATCAAAACTAAATAAATGGGGACGCGAACAAGTCCCTTTTTTGTTTTTTGTTGATTTTGAATTGGAAAGACCTTTGGCTTGGAAGCTGAGTGAGGTTCCAAAGGATATTTTATTTTCGATAAATGGTTTCGCCAATTGTATACCACAAAGTCTAGACCATAAAATTGTATCAATACTGAAACACCCGATTTCTTTTTCAGCGTACAAATCTAAATTTGATTCTGTAAAGGATCGTATTCGGCAAGGCGATTCATATTTGACCAATCTCACCATCAGAACTAAGATTGAGGTAAATTGTTCATTAGAAGAGCTTTTTTTCAGGAGTACCGCCAAATACAAAGTGTGCTGGAAAAATAAATTTCTTGTTTTCTCTCCCGAAATATTTATTCAAATTCGTGACGGTAAAATTTTTTCCTATCCAATGAAGGGAACGATTGACGCTTCATTACAGCAGGCTGCAGAAACTATTTTAGCCGATGCCAAGGAACTGTCTGAGCATGTAACTATTGTAGACTTGATCCGGAATGATTTGAGCCGGGTGTCTGATAAGGTTGTCGTAAATCGGTTTCGTTATGTTGACGAAATTCAGACAAGCCAGAAAACGCTGCTACAGGTAAGCTCAGAAATTAGCGGTCGACTGCCCAAAAACCATAATTATAACATTGGATCAATTTTGGTTTCCATGTTGCCGGCGGGCTCGGTTAGTGGTGCTCCAAAGAAAAAAACCTTACAAATCATTCACGAAACGGAAAAAATGAAACGCGGATACTACACCGGTGTAGTTGGCTACTTTGATGGACAGGATTTAGATGCTGGTGTGATGATTCGTTTTATAGAGCAAGATGAGAATCAATTTTACTATCGCAGTGGCGGGGGTATAACTTCTCAAAGTGTCGCCGAAACAGAATACGAAGAAGTACTGGATAAAATCTATGCACCGGTTTATTGAGACCATAAGACTCGAAAACGGCCATCTCAGTAATCTTGATTATCATCAAACAAGAATGAATCATGCCTTTAGAGAATTTTTTCACGGCCAACCTGTAATTGATATTAATTATTTCCTATCAACCTGTCCTATGCCCAACGTGGGTTTGCATAAAGTGAGAATTGTTTACGACACCGAAGTGCAATCAGTACAAATCAGCTCTTATAAAATCAAGGAAATAAAGACTTTGAGGATTGTTAATGGTGATTCTATTTCTTATTCCCACAAATTCGAGGACCGTGGTGAACTGGAAAAACTTTTTGATTTACGGCAAAATAGTGAAGACATAATCGTCGTTAAAGATGGTGAGCTTACTGATGCTTCATTTGCTAATTTGACTTTTAAGAAAGCTGATAGGTGGTTCACTCCTTCGAATTTTTTATTGAATGGAACCATGCGCCAGCAATTGCTGGATAAAGGGTTAATTGAAGAAGCTACTATTTTGGTTGAGGATTTGGGTAACTATGAAAAGGTAAAACTAATTAACGCAATGCTTCTATTTGACGGCCCCGAAATTGATGTGTCTCAAATAGTTGAGTAGCTTTGACAATGCTCAAAACGAAATTCATTTTTTTAGCATTCTCAGCCCTGCTTTCAGCCCAGGCTTTTCCTCAAGGGCTTAGCACCAAAAACAAAAAAGCGATTGATCTTTACATTGAAGCAGATAATTATCGCGTCCGAGGTCAGTATGATCAAGCTATTCATCTGCTAAAACAAGCAATTGATCGCGATCAGAAGTTTGAAGAAGCCTATTATCGGCTTGGCACAACATATCGAAGTGCGGGAGATTTGGATCTGTCAAGTCAAAGTTTTGAGAAAGCGCTTGTTCTCACACCTTATCCTGTCAAGCAGAAAATTTATTTTTATTCATTGGGGGATAATTACCTGAGGACTGGACAGTACGAAAAAGCGAAGACCAATCTCGAAAAATTCCTAAGTCTTGAGCGGACAGATAAAATCCTCATTGATCATGCGTCGTTATGGAAATCACAGGCCGAATTTGGATTGACTCATCAAAATGAAAATGCAGGATATCAAATCAGGCAATTGAGCGACACCGTCAATTCGCATCCGATGCAATACTTTCCAGCCGTTACAGCAGATGGGCAAGAGTTGATCTTCACGGTGCGTTACGGAAGTGCCCATAACGACAATGAGGATATTTTTATTTCGTATAAAGATAATTTGGGACGTTGGCAGCCACCCGTTTCTATCTCTGCAAATATCAACACCGACTATCGCGAAGGTGCGTGCAGCATTTCAGCAGATGGTCGTCATTTGATTTTTACAATCTGCGGGCCTCGCGGTTGCGATTTATACGAAAGTAAAAAAGAAGGTGAAGTGTGGCGCAAGCCGGTGAGCCTGGGTGTAAATGTAAATAGTGGTGGTTGGGAGGCACAGCCATCACTTTCGGCCGATGGCAAAGAGCTTTATTTCGTCAGTGATCGCAAAGGTGGACTAGGTGGCTACGATATCTGGTACTCAAAAAAAGATTCTACCGGAGCGTGGATAAGAGCCGTCAATTTGGGCCGGTCGGTGAATACAAAATATGATGAGATGGCACCGTTCATTCATGTCAACAATCAGGATTTATATTTTGCTTCCAACGGACTGCCGGGTTTTGGTGGTTTTGATATTTATGTTGCCGAGAAAAACCTGTCGCAGTGGCAAGAGCCGAAAAACCTTGGGGCTCCGCTCAATGATTTTGAAGATCAATATTCATTTGTGGTGAGTAGTGACGGAACGAATTCGTTTTATTCCCGTGAGGAAGGAAGGTTGAAGAGCAAGATTTATCAGGCCGCTATTCCAAAAAAATTGCAAGTGCACAGCCGCGGCAATGTGGTAAAGGGAGTGGTGAGCGACAGCAAAACAAAAAACCCACTGCGCACCGAAGTTGAATTATTCGATTTGAAGACCAATCAGAGGATCTCAGTTTTTGAATCAGATTCTGTAAACGGAAGTTATGTGATTGTTTTGCCCGGCAAGTCGGAATATGCACTACATGTAACAGAACTGGGCTATTTATTTAACAGTTTGCATTTTAACTACGAAGAGAAGGACTTGGATCAGCCATTGGTCATTAATATAGAAATGCAGCCAATTGTAAAAAATGTGTCCACAGTGCTGAACAACATATTTTTTGACTTCAATCAGTTTGAAATCAACCCCAGGTCATATACCGAATTGAATGAAGTGATAAAATTTTTGAACGATAACCCAAAACTAAAAGTTGAGATCAGTGGCCATACTGATAACGTGGGTGTTGAAAGTTATAATCAGCAGCTTTCGCAAAAGCGGGCACAGGCAATCGTAAGTTATTTTCTTTCTAAAGGAATTTCAACTAGCCGCTTGAGTCAAAAAGGACTTGGTTCGCAAAAACCTATTAAGCCCAACGATACCGAAGAAAACCGACAGGTTAATCGAAGAATTGAGTTTAAGGTGATCGAGTAGGGAGTTTCTCTCCTAACCATTTTATTTCCGATTCAGATTAAGCCCTTCTGATATAGGAGCACATACCACCTCGGCTTGTCTAATTAACATCTGGAGAAATAATTTGCCCGCAATCCTAGTAGGGCTGATTCCTAAATATAATAGTCATTAACAATCGAATAATAATTCGTGGCTGCACTATGCTAATCGGGAAATTATGTGAAACAATGAATGCTTACCTCTGCGCCAAATTTAACTAGGTGTAATTCAATTAAACTAAAAAAAGCATGAGGAAAATTTTATTGTTGAAGGTTTTTTGTGCGCTAATGCTGATGACCAGCATATCGTGGGCACAAACGCGAACGGTCTCCGGAAAAGTGACGTCTTCAGATGATGGAGCGGCAGTACCAGGAGTTAATATTATTGTAAAGGGAACAACGAATGGAACCACAACGGATGCCAATGGTAGCTTTAATTTGTCCGTTCCTAATGATGGAGGTACCCTTGTATTCACTTTTATAGGGATGGCTACACAGGAAGTGGCAATAGGGGAGAGAACAATTATTGATGTTCAGATGACCACGGATTCTAAGCAGTTGTCTGAAGTTGTGGTAGTTGGTTATGGAACACAAGAAAGAAAAGATTTAACAGGTTCATTGGCATCCGTAAAGGGCTCGGATATTTCCAATCTCGCAAGCCCTAGTTTTGATCAACAATTGGCTGGTAGGGCAGCGGGCGTGAATGTATCGATTCCTTCAGGGTTGATAGGTCAGGCTCCGGTAATTAGAATAAGAGGTGTGAATTCAATCTCTAACGGTGCTGATCCACTCATTGTAGTTGATAATATGCCGATTACCACTGGTTCTAATAGTGCCATTATTAGCAATAATGCATTGGCGGATATCAACCCTAATGACATCGAGTCTTTCGAGGTTTTAAAAGACGGCTCTGCGACCGCAATATACGGTTCACGTGGCGCTAACGGTGTTATTTTAATAACAACTAAAAAAGGGCATAAAGGCAGTGGAAAAACAAATGTTAGCTATGATAATTATTTTGGATGGGCTAATACTTTTAAACAATATAATGTATTGAATGCCGACCAGTTTGTACAAATTCAAAATGAGAAATTTGCAAACGCAGGTGCGCCTCTTCAAGCAGTTTCTATGAAGATAAATGGTCAACCGGTGAATACGGATTGGCAAAAACAAGTTTTTCGTACGGGGTTTATTCAGAACCATGCAGTTTCCATAAATGGAGCTACCGATAAAACTTCATACTTCTTTTCATTAGGATGGACAGACCAAAAAGGCGCCACTGTTTCAAATGCATTGCAGCGATACACTTTCCGGGCAAATTTTGATCATAAGGCTACTAATTGGCTTTCTTTTGGAACAGATATAGGGCTTACTCGCACCAAAACAATCGGATTGAATGCGGGCTCGAATGCTCTTTCAGGGAATATTTTTAACGCACTAAATGAATTTCCAAACGTACCAGTTTACAATGCGAATGGTGCCTATAACATATCAGGAAATTTGACAGGATCCGGAGCCAATTTAGCTAATAATGACTTTGCTCTCCCAAATATAGGATATGTGTTGGCGCACAACGTCAATAATTCCACAGCCTACAGGCTTATTGGTAATACACACGTTGAGGCAACCGTGCTGAAAGATTTTAAAATTCGTACACAGATCGGGGTGGATGCACTCCTAAATGATGATTTCTTTTATCGAGACCCTAAACAAGGCGATGGTTATCCTAGCGGATCAATATTCCAACAATACTCGCCTACTATCAGATGGAATTGGCAAAATACTATAAACTATTCCAAGATATTAGCTGAGGATCACAAAATCAATATCACAGGTGGGTTCGAATACCAGAAAGCCACATTTAGTAACTATTCGGCTTTTGGTCAACAGCTTTCAAACTCGTATTTCGGACAGAACAACATCATAGGAGGTACTTTACTCACTCAACAAATTGGTGGTGACTACCAAGAAAATGGTTTTAGCTCCTATTTTGGTAGAGCAAACTATTCATATAAAGACAAATACTTGTTGCAAGGAACTTTCCGCAGCGATGCCCTTTCGTCCCTTGCTCCTAATGTTAGGACTGGTTTCTTCCCTGGTGCTTCTCTCGGCTGGAGAATCTCTAACGAGGAGTTTTTTAAATCAGCTAGGTTCTTGAACTCCGTCTCTGCTTTGAAGTTACGGGCTAGTTATGCTCAGGTCGGAAATTCATTTATATCATCCAATTACCCTTACGCAGATACCTTCACTGGAGTAACATACGGAATTCAAAATGGGTTGAGTTATGGTAACACGGGTAATATTAATTTGAAATGGGAAACAAGCAAGAAACTTGATTTTGGTTTTGACTTAGGATTGTTAAATGACAAAATAACGGTTACCGCAGACTATTATCAAAACAAGATCGATGGATTGATTCTTAATTCACCGACTGCTCCTTCATTAGGAATCCCAGGAAACGCTATTACGAAAAATATTGGCCAAATGGAAAACTCTGGTTTTGAATTGAGAGTTGCAACAACCGCGGTTCAAAGAGGAGAATTTACATGGAATGTTGATGTGAACTTTGCTACCAATCATAATAAGGTAACCGGACTCGATAAATCCGGAGATATACTTAAGACATACCAAGTTACCAGAGTTGGGGAATCCATTGGTTCTTTTCTCGGATATATATATGAAGGAGTGAATAAA
The DNA here is from genome assembly GCA_013285945.1 of Bacteroidota bacterium. Taxonomy (GTDB): domain Bacteria; phylum Bacteroidota; class Bacteroidia; order Cytophagales; family Cyclobacteriaceae; genus ELB16-189. The sequence continues at coordinate 52,445 of JABDGP010000001.1, forward strand.
GCGAATGGTAATCCCTTGTATTTAAGAGGCGATGGTAAAACCATTGTTCAAGGTAATATTAGTGATCAATCTTACTATAATTATGATCGCGCAAACCCAAGCACTTTAGGTACTTCGGTAGCGCCGTTAAGCAATGCAGACAAGGTAATATTAGGAAAAAGCACACCAACATGGTTTGGTGGCCTTAACAATACTTTTGCGTACAAAGGGTTTGATTTGACCATTTTCACTCGCTTCTCTGGAGGCAATAAAATTATGAACCTTTCACGCCAAGGACTGCTTTCACAGAACTTCACTAACAACGGAACAGAAATCTTAAATCGTTGGAAGAGCTCTACTGATGTAGGAAATGGTAGTGTACCTAAGTTGGTTTACAACAGAGATCCTTTTATAAACCTTACGAATAATACGACTACACGGTTTCTTGAAAAAGGCGATTTCTTCAGGATTCAGAATATTGTATTTGGCTACACCTTACCTAAGGCCGTGTTAGAAAAAGCTAAAATTAATAAACTTAGATTTTTCGCTCAATTACAAAATGTTCTCTTGATAACTAACTACAAAGGGATCGATCCTGAATCAAATCTTAATCCCGGCAGTAATACACAATCCGGCTTGGACAGCAATGTAAATCCTCAGCAAAGGACACTTACACTGGGGCTTAACCTTGGATTTTAATCAATACCGTTAATAGAAAAAAATATGAGAAAAATAATTGCATCATTATTTGTAATAGGTGCCTGTATGGCGTCATGTAGTGTAACTGATCTTCAACCGAAAGATAACTTAGCATCATCAATTATATTTTCTGATTCAGCAAATATAGAGTTAGCTGTTGTTGGAGTGTACCATTCTACGCAAACCCAGCTTTTTGGATATAATGGCGCTGGTGACAGTAGAGGATATCCCTTTGGAGCTGCTCATGTTGAGCAAGCAGAGATGAGAGGAGAAGACTGTGTAAACACACAAGGGTTTTTTACAATAGTTTATGCAAACACCCAGACCTCGTCCAGCCCCAATTGTGTTAACCAATGGGCTGGTCTATTTGAGGTGATTAACCAAGCTAATACAGCAATCGATGGTCTTAGTTCAACTAAGGCTATCTCGGCCTCACGAGCTGCCGGATTTATTGGTGAAATGAAGTTTCTGCGCGCAATGGCTTATCACGATTTGCTTATTTTTTATGCTAGGCCTTATGGTGACAACCCAACGTCCAATTTAGGTGTACCTTACCGAGTCACTCCATCTCAAAAAAGTGTTGATGGGGCCACTGGACTAAGTAGAAATACTGTTGATGATTGTTACAATAAAATAATAGCGGATCTTGATTTTGCCGAGGCCAATCTGCCTGCTACCCGAAGTTCACAGTTACAAGTTACACGGGCTACCAAAGGAGCAGCCATTGCACTAAAGACCAGAGTCTATCAGCATATGAATAATTGGGCAAAAGTGATCACAGAGGCTTCTAAAATAGTTACGATCGCCTCTGCATCTAGTCCAATTGGAGGATACACCTTAAACGCTGCACCCGATGGTGCGTTTACTAATCCTACTACTGTTGAATCGGTCTTTTCAATGGAATATAGCTCAGTTGATCAGGGAAGTGTAAATGGAGGCTTGGGAAGTTGTTTCTTGCCAAATGGTCCAGGAGGACGTGGTTTGATTGGAGTAAGCCCAAATCTTTATAACAAATCTTTCTGGGCAACTACCGACTTGAGGAGAAGCTTATATATTGTTAACGGAACAATAGGTGCTGGTAAGTTGGTTTATTACATCAATAAGTATAAGGATCCTAAGACTAATACAGATTATACCCCATTGATACGTTACTCCGAGGTTCTTTTAAACTATTCTGAGGCGCTAGCTAGAACAAATGACCTCTCAAATTCTTTATTGTTGTTAAATGCAGTGAGAAACAGGGCCGTAGCTGTGGTTGATCGTTATAATGGTACGACGTTTGCGTCACAGAATTCCCAAATTCAAGCAATATTAAATGAGCGAAGAATTGAGTTTATTGGAGAAGGAAGAAGATGGCCCGACATCCACCGACTTTCAACTGATCCTACATACACAACTGGCGGCATTCCAAACAAATTGCTTTATTCACAATACGATGCATCCAGTTTTCAAGCAGGTTCAGATATGACAACCGCAGGTTCGATAACTTCGATTCCATATTCCGATTTTCGTTTTCTTTATCCAATAAGCAATGTAGAAATAGCTAATAATCCTACTCTAGCTAGTCAACAAAATCCTGGTTATTGAATTCAAGTTTTTAATAGTACTCACTTGTCCTAAAAAAAGGCTGCCATTGGCAGCCTTTTTCATTTGTCTGAAACTCAGATCAAAACATCTTCATATTCTCCATCAAATAATTCTTCACGTAATCCTCCGTCCCTTCTTCTAGTGAAGAAAAAGGCCTTGAGTAGCCTATGCTTTTTAGTTTCTGCATATTCGCTTCTGTGAAGTATTGATATTTATCGCGAATGTCGGCAGGTGTGTCAATAAATTGGATGTCTTCCTTTTTGCCCACCGCTTTGAATACGGATTTGGTCAGGTCTAAAAACGTGCGCGCCTTGCCCGAACCTAAATTATAAATCCCCGAATTCTTGCGGTGGTGCATAAGGAACATGCAAACTTCAACCACATCTTTCACATAAACGAAATCCCTCATCTGTTCTCCATCTCTAAACTGTGGATTGTGCGAACGGAACAATTTCATCTTATCGGTTTTGCTAATTTGATTGAATGCATGCCAGATCACTGATGCCATCCTCCCTTTGTGATATTCGTTTGGGCCGTAAACATTAAAGAATTTCAACCCAGCCCAGAAGAAAGGCTTTTCTTTTTGCTGCAAAGCCCACAAGTCAAAATCCTGTTTGGATTGCCCGTAGGGATTGAGTGGTTTTAATAAATTGATTTTAGATTCATCGTCATCATATCCTGTTTCGCCCAAGCCATAAGTAGCCGCAGAAGAAGCATATACCAATGGAATTTGATAATTGATACACCGTGTCCAAATGTCTTTCGTGTACTGCGTATTCATCCGGTTTAGCAGCACGGTATCAAATTCTGACGTGTCTGTTTTTGCCCCGATGTGAAAAATAAACTCTACCAACTCGTGGTTTTTATCGAGCCAAGCCATGAAACCCTCCCGATCTAAATACTCCTGAATTTTTACTCCCGATAGATTCTTCATTTTGGCCGGATCGCCAAACTTATCTACTGCTATAATGGCATTGAAGTTTTGCTGGTTAAGCCTCTTCACCAGGCAACTGCCAATAAACCCTGCTGCACCTGTTACGATAATCATGATTCCTTTTTTTCGATGCAAAAATAAGTTATTTAACTGACCTTACCCGACTCGCGCATGACTGACCTTGATCGCCTATATTTGCATTTTATACTTAACTCATATGATATACGTAAGTCGCAAGGAGCATTTTAACGCAGCTCACAAGTTGTATAATCCGGCCTGGAGCAAGGAAAAGAATTTTGAAGTTTTCGGCCCGTGTGCCAATGAAAACTGGCATGGACACAACTATGAGTTGATCGTCACTGTGAAAGGCTATTCTGATCCTGAAACAGGATTTGTCATCGATTTGAAAAAGCTTAGCAACCTGATCAAAGCTGAGATCATCGAAAAAGTCGATCATAAAAACCTGAACCTCGATGTACCTTTTATGAAAGGAAAAATGGCGAGCACGGAAGTGCTGGCTAAGGAAATCTGGGAAATCCTTGAAAAAAAGATTCCTCCAATTACAGGCTTCGGGCAATTGCATTCGGTGAAAATTTATGAAACTCCACGCAACTGTGTTGAGTATTTAGGTGAATAATATCTCTTTGGTGAAACTCTACCTTATAGCCGGCGAACGTTCGGGCGATCTGCATGGCAGTAACCTTGTCAAAGCTCTGAAAAGTAAAAGCTCCTCACTTGATCTTCGAGGATTTGGTGGTGATGAGATGAAAAAGGCTGGCGTAGATGTTTTCGTTCATTACGAGCAACTGGCATTCATGGGTTTCGTCGCGCTGCTCACTAATTTGTTTACCATTTTCAAGTACATCAGTCTTTGCAAAAACGATATTCGTCAATTTAAACCTGACGTAGTCATCCTGATTGATTATGGAGGATTTAATCGAAGGATTGCTAAGTTTTGCAAACAGCACGGCATTCGGGTTTTCTATTACATTACGCCAAAAGTGTGGGCCTGGTATCAGCGCCGGGCTTTTGAACTCCAACGAAATGTTGACAGGATGTTTGTTATCCTTCCGTTCGAAAAACAATTCTTTAAGGAAAAATGCAACTGGGATGTGGATTATGTAGGCAATCCAGTATTAGACGCAATCAAGTCATTTAAACCTGACCCGGAGTTTTTGGCAAAAAGCAAAATTGACAAGGGCAAAAAGATTGTAGCACTCTTGCCGGGCAGCCGCAAAATGGAACTAAAAAGGATTGTGCCGTTGATGGCAGAAGTTGCGACAAAAAATCCAGCATACCAGTTCGTTGTAGCGGCAGTCAACAACCTAGGCGAAGATCTTTATGGAGGATTGAAAGATTTGCCTAACGTAAAATTTGTTGTCGAGGCATCTTACGACTTGCTTTCAATAGCTGATGCGGCGATCGTGACTTCAGGTACAGCAACACTTGAAACGGGTATTTTCAAAGTGCCCCAAGTGGTTGTTTATAAAATGGGCTCAATCGAATACCAGTTAGTCAGCCGACTAGTAAAAGTGAAGTTCATTTCGTTGGTGAATTTGATTGCAGGTAAGGAAGTAATCAAAGAAATGATTCAAGACAATGCACGGCCCGAAAATGTAAGCACCGAACTTAATTTATTGTTAAACAATAACGATTACCGTTCGGCAATGCTTAATGAATACGATTCTATATACAAAATCCTTGATACAGGTTCTGCATCGGAGAATGCGGCCAGGTTGATGATGCAGGCGTTAGGCTGATTGACTTTTTTTTCATACATAAACAAAAAGAATATGATGCTCGATTGGAATGAATATCAGCGCCAGTTATCAGCTAATATCGCTGAGATTGGAAAAGTAAGCCCCGAAATAACCAGAGGCTATCGCGGACTGAGTGATGCAGGACTGAAAACCTCATTGCTTGGAGCGAAGACCCGCGAACTGATTTCGCTGGCTGTTGCGATTACACGCCAATGCGACGGCTGCATTACAGTTCATACAGATGCGGCCATCAAGCAAGGCGCAACTCGTGAAGAAATTATTGAAGCGCTTGGGGTGGCTGTAGCCGTGAACGCCGGGGCGACACTGGTATATTCATCACGTGTAGTTGACGCATACACGCAAAAGACTTCGGAGCAGAAGTAATTTTTGACTAGGCTACCTTCAGCTTGCTGTAGTGTGACTTGCCGAATTTTTCTTCCGCGTAGGCGCGATTGATCACTAACCGGTCGGTAGTCTTATCTGATGGCATCTCAAACATAGCATCATTGATAATAGCTTCGCATATAGAGCGAAGACCTCGTGCACCTAATTTATAGTCCACTGCTTTTTCTACAATGAAATCGAGGGCACCTTCTTTGAATTCTACTTCAATATTTTCCATTTCAAACAACTTCTTGTATTGTTTGATCAAGGCATTTTTGGGCTCAGTTAAGATTTTTCTTAAAGCGTGGTGATCGAGTGGATTTAAAAATGAAATCACTGGCAACCGACCAATCAATTCTGGAATTAAGCCGAAAGTCTTCAAATCCTGTGCTGAGACAAACTGTAGTAAATTATCTTTGTCAATATCACTGGGGCTCATACTGTCGGCACTGGCTGTAAAGCCGAGCGGGCGAGTGTTGAGACGGCGACCAATTACTCGCGACATTCCTTCGAAAGCGCCGCCACAGATAAATAAAATGTTTTCCGTATTTACTGTGATCATTTTCTGATCGGGATGTTTGCGGCCACCTTGCGGAGGAACATTGACAGCAGTGCCTTCCAATAACTTTAAAAGCGCCTGTTGCACACCTTCACCACTCACATCGCGCGTAATCGATGGATTGTCTGACTTACGGGCGATTTTATCAATCTCATCGATATATACAATTCCCCGCTCAGCCGCTTCGGTATTGTAATCGGCTGCTTGCAAAAGGCGGGTTAAAATACTTTCCACATCTTCGCCCACATACCCGGCCTCGGTTAGCACGGTAGCATCGGCAATACAAAAAGGAACTTGTAAGATTTTAGCAAGGGTACGAGCCAGATAAGTCTTCCCAGTTCCGGTTTCGCCTACCATGATGATATTCGATTTCTCGATCATGATATCTGTGTCGATTTTGCGCTGCATTAACCGCTTGTAATGATTATAAACAGCAACACTCATCACGCGCTTGGCTTCATCCTGACCGATTACATACTCATCGAGGAATTTTTTTATCTCGCGAGGCTTGATCAGCTTAAAATTAGGTAAAGCACCTGTTTCGACCTTATTTTTCTTCTCTTCCGTAAGAATTTGGCTTGCCTGTGTTACGCATTTGTCACAGATATGAGCATGGATTCCTGAAATCATCAGATCCACGTCTTTTTTGCTTCTGCCGCAAAAGGAACAGGTTACCTCAGCCATGCTATTTTTCAAGTTGATTTCTAGATGAATTTACAAAGTTACAATTAATAAACAGACGAACGAAATCAACAAATCACTGCCTTATTTCTTGTTGCGCTCCAATACTTCATCAATAAGGCCATATTCTTTGGCCTCTGAGGCACGCATCCAATAATCGCGGTCGGAGTCTTTTTCTATTTTTTCGTAGGTCTGGCCACTATGCTTGGCAAGGATGGTGTACAGATCTTTTTTCAGCTCCAGCGTTTGTCTCATGGAAATTTCCATGTCAGAAGAGGTTCCTTGCATGCCGGCCGAAGGTTGATGGATCATCACCCGCGCATGAGGCAAGCCCGAACGCTTCTTGGGTGAACCCGCGGCTAGTAAAACTGCACCCATTGAGGCGGCAAGGCCTGTACAAATAGTTGCCACATCCGGATTTACATATTGCATAGTATCGTAAATGCCGAGGCCGGCGTGAACCGAACCACCCGGGCTATTGATATACATGATAATATCTTTCTTAGGATCGGAAGATTCTAAAAACAAAAGCTGAGCGGTAATTACATTGGCCACATAGTCATCCACGGCAGTGCCAAAGAAGATGATCCTATCGGCCATAAGGCGTGAGAACACATCGATTACAGTGGCACGCATTTGGCGTTCTTCCACCACATTTGGAGTCATGCCAAAGACGGTGTGTGGGTTTTCGTTGACGTATTTTGTATAACTGTCGAGTGCGTTGCCGCTCATGCCCATGTGGTGCACAGCGTATTTGCGGAATTCGTTAGTGTTATTCATAAATTTATTTATCCTTTTTAAAGAGTCGGTTATGAGTTTCTTTTATTGTAAAAATAATGTTCACGGAATTGTTTTAAAGATAGTTTTTAATTCCAAATCCGAAATCGCTTCTTTTTCTGACTTATCATAAATGGAGACAAGATACACCACCGTTTTAGTGATCTTTATGAAAGTGATAACTCTTGCGCCCCCTGACTTACCTTTGCCTTTACTTTTAATGGCCAGCCGGATTTTATAAAAATTGTTTTTGAGCGATGAACCCTGAGTCGGATCAAGGCTTAGTTCTTTTGCGAGACCGGCAATTTCATCTTTCAACGAAGGATACTTTTTTAGTAATCGCTTGGCTTGCTTATCGAAAAGTGAAATGGAGAGAACCTTATAGCTCATTTAAAAGCTCTTCTACCGGCCTGGCTTTTTTTTCACCTTTCTCAATCTGTGTGAGCTCAAGGATTGCCTCTTTTAGCTCGCTGATAAGTTGTTTCTTTGACGGGCTACGGATTTCTTCTCTTCTAAGCGTAAGCTTCTTCTCAAGATCTCGCCAGTCTTTCATGGGAATGAATACACCCGCGGGCTTGCCATTGCTATCTTCTATTACCTGGACTTTCATATTCCAAGATAACTATTTCCGTTAAATAAAGGTTCGTTAATGCCGGTGTGCTTCGGCTAGTCTTTTGAATTCTTCAAGGCTAACTCCTTTTTCGGCAATGGTGATGTTTTCTTTAATCACACCCAATATCTTATCGTGACGTAGCTGGTTGTACGTGCGCATGTAATTTTCGCCTTTGCCGTCTTTGCCTGCCAAATAGTTGGTTACAATGCCGTCAAATTTGTCGCCCAATTGTTCGGCAATAGCCGGCCCGCCAAATTGTTCGAGAATTACAAGCTTAGCTTTCTCTCGCACTTCGGCTTCTTCAATTTTAATTTCCTTGTCTTCGGCAATTTTATTCTTTACTAAATCCCACTTGATCGAATCACGATAGGATTTGAATTCTTTCTCGAGCACCTCGTCAGTAACTTGTCCTTCGCTGGTAGCCTTCAACCAGGTTTTTAAAAAACCTTCGGGCATGTTAATCTTGGTATGATCAACGTAATAATGCTGAATCTCGTGCTCCAACAGGTGCTGAGTTTCGCGCTCATAATTCCCAGCGATTGTCTCCTTTATCTTGTTTAGAAAACCCTCTTCGGTGGTAACGGCATCTTTGCCAAAAACCTGATCAAACAATTCTTGGTTGATTTGTACAGGCTCGATCCGGCTGACATTGGTGACTTTGAAAGTATGGGATCCGGTAATTTTTTTAGCTTCTTCTTCGGCTACATTGAGCAGTTGAGAAAGAGCCTGAGGATCGGTTATCGTTTTCTCTACTTCAAACTCCACTACATCGTCTTTTTTAAGGCCGATGAATTTTTTCTGCTTGGATTTTTCAACCTGATCGATTCGGAGATAAGACCCTTGCTTTTCTTCACTTCCTGGTTTAGAGATTTCACCAAACAGATTATCGCCGGCTTCGCTCACGTCAGGATTGGTACGCTTGCAGTACCTGCGCTTGATATCCTCAAGCGTATCATCCATAGTTTTTTGATCTACTTCGATAGGATGGGAGGTGACTTTCACCTTTTTGGAAAGATCAACTGTGAAATCTTCTACCAGCCCAATTTGAAATTCAAACTCAAAATCCTTTTGGAAATCCCAGTCGATAGTCCTGGCTTTTTCTTCATTTGGCAACGGATCGCCTAATACACGGAGCTTATTGTCGCGGATGTAATCAGAAACTGAATGCGAGATGAGGTGATTCACTTCATCAACCAAAATACCCTTGCCGAACATTTTTTTGATTACGCCCATAGGCACTTTGCCCTGACGGAAGCCTTTGATATTGGCTTTGCGGGCATAGTCTCTTACTTTTTCCTCTACCTTGGGCTGGTAGTCGCTTTCTGTCAATTTTATTTTGATCAGGCCATCAGTGGCGCTCTGCTTGTCTAATGTAATGTTCAAGGGAATTGGATTTAAAAGTTAAATAGATGCCCTTTACCATTGGCAGGTATCGGGCAAAAAACTAAAAGTGCGCATGGAGGGACTCGAACCCCCACGCCTTTCGGCACCAGATCCTAAGTCTGGCACGGCTACCAATTACGCCACATGCGCCTAAAACTATTCCGGCAAGGCCATCGTCCGAAGTATCGGATATGCTATTTACGCGGAAAAGCCCCTTTTTTGTGAAAGGGAGCGCAAATTTAGAATATTTGGGTCATTTCCGGTATTTCCGATAAAGAATTCCAAAAAATCCTTTCTTCATTATATAATTGAACTGGTCATTCACCTCATATTTCTTTTCCTTCCATGTCGTTTCGAAGGTGTATTCACGGCCTTCGGTAGTTTTTACTTTATAATGAATAGTAATCACCTTATTGCCCGACCGATCTTTGCCTATAACAATGCCGTCAACGGTTTCTTCAATCTGCTCTCCGATTTTTACATTCATAAACATAATTATCCCTTCCAGCGGAGGGTACACCAGAAGGCAGCAGACGATTATTGCTGAAATGAGCGCTTTGAATGATTTCGCTGCGAGTGCTCCGATCGCTACTACTACAAGGAGCGGGATGAAGATGAAGTAGGTGATGGTATCCAGCTGACCCTCTTCTTTAAACATAAATTCACCGTCATAAAAGGTAAAGAAAAGCCACGACAGGACGATCAAAATAACCAGTACTAGTGCTGCGACACGGGTTCTTTTGTCGGTCGGGGTTGCTGTTTCTATAGCAACTTTCTGTTTCGGTTTACGAAGGTATTTTTTCAAGTTTGGAAGATAAAATTGCATAAAAAATCCTGATACATGGAAATCTACTGCGGAATTTTAGACCTGAAATTTGTATCTTGAAACACATAATTTTTTTATCGTGGTAGCAGACGCAGTAGAAGAGAAACGTGAGATTATTAACCGCTATCGCAGGTTGTTGCGCAAAGCGAAACCAGTACTGAAAGAAGGTGATGCCAAGCTGATCAAGCGAGCCTTTACGATTGCCATGGAAGCCCACAAAAACATGCGCAGAAAATCGGGCGAACCTTATATTTTCCACCCGCTTTCGGTAGCTGAAATCTGTGTAGAGGAGATCGGTCTCGGAACCACATCAATTGTTTCGGCATTGTTGCACGATGTGGTCGAAGACACCGACATTCAACTTTCTGACATTGAGCGGACCTTTGGAAAGAAAATCACGAAGATCGTTGACGGCCTTACCAAAATCAGAGGTGTATTTGAGTACGGAACTTCGGCACAAGCAGAAAATTTCCGTAAGATGCTTTTCACGCTTAGTGAAGACGTGCGTGTAATTCTGATCAAACTGGCTGATCGTCTCCACAATATGCGTACACTCGACAGCATGCCCCGCAACAAGCAGCTTCGTGTGTCTTCGGAAACGATTTATTTGTATGCGCCGCTGGCTCACCGGCTTGGTCTCAATGCCATTAAAACGGAACTGGAAGATCTGTACCTGCGCTTTACTGATTATCCCACTTATCGCGACATCGCCAATAAAATTGACGAGACCAAAACTTCACGTAACAGATTCATCAAACAATTTGTGCAGCCGATCAAAGATGAACTTGACTTGCTGAAAGTAGAGTGTGAAATAAAAAGCAGACCTAAATCTATCTTTTCCATTTTTAATAAAATGCGCAAGCAAAATATTCCCTTCGAGGAAGTCTATGATTTGTTTGCGATCAGAGTTATTATAGATACTCCGGTTGATCAGGAGAAAAATTTTTGCTGGCAAGTCTACTCCATCGTGACGGATTATTACACGCCTAACCCTGACCGGTTGCGAGATTGGATAAGCACGCCTAAGGGAAATGGTTATGAGTCGCTTCATACAACGGTAATGGCCAAGAACGGCCAGTGGGTGGAGGTGCAGATTCGTACCAAGCGAATGGACGAAATTGCAGAGAAGGGTTATGCCGCGCATTGGAAATACAAAGACAATACCGCCAAGTATGAATCGAATCTTGAAAAATGGCTTGTTCGTGTGCGCGAAACTTTGGAAAAACAAGATCTCACCGCTCTGGAGTTTGTCGACGACTTCCGTGGTAACTTATTTAATGAAGAGGTATTTGTGTTCACTCCGAAGGGTGAATTGAAAACACTTCCCAAAGGTGCCTCTGCACTCGATTTTGCTTTTGAGATTCACACGGACATCGGTGCAAAATGCATAGGGGCGAAGGTGAATCAGAAATTGGTACCCATCAATCACGTGCTCAAAAATGGTGATCAGATTGAAATACTTACTTCATCGAAGCAAAAGCCAAATGAAGATTGGCTGCGCTTTGTAATCAGCCCGAAAGCCAAAGCCAAGATCAAAGACCTGCTGAAGGAAGACAGGCGAAAAGTGGCTGAAGACGGTAAGGAAATTTTACTGCGCAAGTTGCGCCAGATGAAGCTCGATGCCAACAGCCAACTGTTTGAGCAGATGCGTGATTATTTTAAGGTGAGCTCGCAGCTCGAACTACTTTATAAATTTGGAAAGAATATTATCACTGTAAATGATCTCAAGAAATTTCAAGAATATAAACCGACTCATTCTGCAAGGAATCAGTCGCAGGTTGAGACGCCTGGTGTAAACGAAATTGAAGAGCAGATCAAATCAAAAGGCCGCCAGGAGGACACCCTCTTGATTGGAGAGGACATGGATGTGGTGGAGTATAAGTTGGCCAAGTGTTGTACCCCAATTCCGGGTGATGAAGTCTTTGGATTTGTAACTGTGAGCGAAGGAATAAAAATTCATCGCACCAATTGCCCTAATGCGCCTGAACTGTTGGCAAACCATGGCAACCGCGTTATCAAAGCCAAGTGGACGAGCCAACATGAGGTAGCATTCCTTACCGGACTTAAAGTTGTTGGCACTGACCGCGTTGGACTTATAAACGATGTGAGTAAAGTGATCTCAGAAGAATTGAAAGTGAATATGAGTTCTCTCTCATTTAGAACTGATCCCGGAATTTTTAATGGCGAGATTATGCTTTATGTCAACGACACCCGCCATCTTGAAACGCTCATCAGTAAATTAGAAAAGGTTGAAGGTGTAGAGCAAGTAAGCCGCTTTGATAGCCGTGGTGAAAAAGCGATTTAGATTGCTTTCAGTTCAACTTTTTTTACCAATCGAATTTATTTAGTTATCCAATAGGTAAGTCCGAAGGCAAATGACTGCGAACTTAATTTGTCTGTATTATTTGAAGGAATGAGTCCATTAGAGAATTCAATTCTTGCAAATAGATCAACTTTATCAATTTTGACTCCGCCGCCAAAAATCAAACCTTGCTCGTAAGTTTTGACGTCTAATGCCGTAGTTGTTCCACTGCTTGTCGTCTGTCCCGATGATGATAGAGCAAAACTGTTAGAAATACCAGCCAAAAGAAAGGGCACTGTTGTTGATTTCGAAACAAAGTTGTATCGGAATAACGTATTAAGACGTAAATAACTGATCGAATAAGAAAAGTCCTGGTTGCCATAATAATAGGAATTAGAAGCAGATGTCGATATGCTCTTAAAGAGCAATTCATTTACGAGCGCTGAACTCTTATCCTTTTTGGAGATCGCATAATTGGCAGCAGCTCCAAGTATCACACCGGTACTGCTACTATAGGTTTCGGAAACACCATTTACGTTGCTGTACTTGAATGAGCTTGAGTTTACACCAAACAAAATACCCCATGACCAAGCGCCATTATCGATCGTACTTTTATCAATGACGCTGTTGTTTAACAGCCCGGAAGGACTGCACGATGTGTAGTTAATTACTAAGTCCTGCAAGCTTTTGTGAGATAAAATGCAATGGTCTATTTTTTGTTGGATGCCAGAGCAATCGATCATATAATTGGCCAGTGTCCTTTTATAAATTTCATCCTTGAGTATTGCAAGTTGACCATTGACAGGCATTGTCTTTTCGTGTAGAACCAGCTCTTCGGGTTGATTATTTCCCTTTCTAATAAAATAATGCGATCCATATTCCGAATTTCTGAAATAATAGATGGCTATACCTTTGGCTTCAATAACAGTCTCTAAAAAGGCAACAATAGGTTCTGAGTATAGATTTTGAGTTTGGTTACTCTTGGAGATATCCAAAATCACTTTGAAGGAAGAATAATGCCCCCACTCATTGTCGTAAAAACTTGAGATATCAGAACTACTGTAAAGGTGATCCTGACCGGCGGCATCCTTAAATTTTATAGACTTAAATCTCTTACTCTCAATGGTAATACTTCCGCGGATCGTATCTCCTTTAGTGGTTACAACAAACTCGTTAGGCTTTGTCTGGCAAAAAGACAGGAAAGCAATGGCGGAAAACGTAAAACTTAAGAACAGCTTCATTTGGTAAGTAATTGATTGATGTTAAAATTTCCGCAAACCTACCTCCGAGAAAACAAGTCGCAATGTCAATTTTGCATTAAATCTTACGTCAGAATATGATTGCATAGGTCAACTCATATTCACTCTTTTAAATCGCCTCACGCCTTTTTTGCAAAAGGAATTTTGGGTAACTGGACAGTCAGTTCAAATTTTCGAGGTACTTATAGCCAGATCCGGTATTCAGTAAAAGTATTTGCTCGTCCTTGCGAATCTCTCCGACGGCTAATAATTTTTTGAGTGCGGGCAAGAGAGCACCTCCCTCAGGAGAGACAAGCATTCCTTCGGTGGCAGCCAGTTCTTTTACACCCTGAATGATTTCGCTTTCAGAAACAGCAATTGCCCAGCCGTCAGTTTCATGTAGCACCCTTTGAATCAGACGATGTGCAAACGGAAATGGAACTGCCAGACCATTAGCTATAGTAGATTCATAGTTTGATGCATTCTTAGAATTAAAGGCTTGGACAACAGGCTGGCAATTTTCAGATTGTACTGCGATGAATCTGGGTAATTTGTTGGCAATCCAGCCAGCCTCAATCATTTCATTAAACGCCTTCCACATTCCGATCAGGCCAGTTCCGCCACCCGTTGGGTACAATATTACGTCGGGCAATTTCCAATTCAGTTGTTCTGCAATTTCGTAGCCCAATGTCTTTTTACCTTCCAGTCTGTAGGGCTCCTTCATGGTTGAAAGGTCAAAGTAATTTCCTTCTTTGTTCAGTTCTGCTACTTTCTTGGCGCAATCGTTGATTAGCCCGTCGACCAGAATAAGAGTTGCCCCGAAGTATTGACACTCGCCCTGAAATGCTTTTGGAGTATGTCGCGGCATGACTACTGTGGCATTCATTCCTGCGCGAGCACAGTAAGCAGCCATTGCACCACCGGCATTACCAGCCGTAGGCACTATACAATCTCTTAGCCCCAGTTCTTTAGCTTTTGAAATCGCCATACTTAATCCCCGAGCCTTGAACGAGCCCGTTGGATTTTGTGACTCGTCCTTGATCAATAAATTCTGAAGATCAAGTTGAGTAGTGAGCCGATTCAGCTCTAACAAAGGAGTCCAGCCTTCGCCAAGTGTAATAATATTTTTTTTATTTAGTAAGGGGAGGACTTCTGCATATCTCCACATGGAGGAGTCTCTGGTATTGATAGATTCCTTATTCAACCCACGTAGTTGGTAATGACTGATCAATGGAGACTTTATACATTTCTCGCACGAGGCGTAGGTGTTGATCTGATTTGTTTGAAAGACCTTTTCGCAGGCGGAGCACCGTAAAAATGAGAATCTGGAAGTTTTTTCTTTCGTCGCTATCACAAATAAAGATTTAACAAACGAAAGTATCGGGATGGCTTCATGTTTTCCAATGCCTAATAATTATCCCTCATAACTTAATGTTATAGTATGCTTTTGCAAACCGGATAAAGGCTTTGTTTAAATTATTGTTTGTGTCTCCAAGCCGCTGGATAAAAAAGAATTGACGGGTAATGGTCAGACCCTGAATGTAAATTCTTACAAGCTCCCCGGAGTCAATTTCTTTTTTTACGGCTCGCATCGGCAAAAAACCTAAACACTCATCGGCAAGGACAAAATTTTTGAGTGCCTCTGTTCCACCAAGTCGTAAGCTGATGTTCAGATCCGGCAGCTTTATTCCATGATCACTTAACTCTTGCTTCAGCGCAGACAAAGTCCCAGAGCCATGTTCGCGCAAAGCGACAGGAATTTCCTTTATTTTATTAATCGGAAGTTTAGGTTTTTTAGCCAGATAACTTCCAGCTGAGCAAACTGGAATTACTTCATCAGTAAGAAAAGGTTCGCTCATAACTCTTCCCATTTTCTTTTTACCCTCGACAATTCCAAGGTCGATTTCGTGATCAATAATGGCCTTGATGATATTTTCAGAGTTTCGATTGAGCAAACTCATACTTACCTCGGGATGACTTTTTCTGAAACCCGATAGAACCGATGGAATAATATAGAGGGCAACAGTAGTACTGGCACCCAACTTTAGCTCTCCTTTTATTCGCTGCTTGTTGTTGCGCGAGTAAAGTTCGAATTCCAATTGCTTTTCTATATCCTTTGCGCGGGTTAAATGCTCAAGCAAAACTGCACCCGATTCTGAAAGTGTAATTGAGTTACCTTTTCGTTCGAATAGGCTGACTTTATACTGATCTTCCAGTTGTTGGATATGACGGGTTACGGCTGGCTGGCTAATAAACAAAGTCAGGCTAGCCTTGGTAAAACTTAGTTGTCGGGCTACTTCAAGAAAAACTTTGTGCTTAAATGAAAGCATGATTTACATGAAGCCTGTAAGTCTGAGATGTCACTCGTTCTTGTAGACCACACCGTCTTTCATTACAAAAGTAACTTTGGTCATCGTCGAAATATTTTTTGTGGGGTCTTCATCCACTGCAACGATGTCGGCCAATTTACCTTTTTCAAGAGAGCCCACTTTATCCCCCCATCCGATGATGTTGGCATTCACTTGCATAGCGCAAAGCAGTGCTTCGATGGCAGGCATACCTGCTTCCACCATGTAACCAAATTCCTTTGCATTATCTCCGTGCGGAAAAACTCCTGCGTCGGTGCCAAATGCAATTTTTACTCCGCGCTTGTATGCTTTTCCAAAATTATCCTGAATCTTCGATCCAATTTCCAAAGCTTTAGGCACAACCAGAGGATGATAGTATCCCGGGATCTTGGCGTACTCAGCCGCAGATCGACCTGCAATAATAGTTGGCACGTGGTAGGTTCCTTTCTGTTTCATCAAGTCCATCACTTCATCGTTCATCAATGTACCATGTTCTATGGTCGTAATTCCTGCCAGTACTGCACGCTTCATCCCTTCAGCTCCGTGTGCGTGGGCGGCAGTTATCATTCCATAATCTTTGGCTGTTTCAATAATTGCATTGACTTCTTCCTGAGTAAACTGTGGACCGCTACCATCTTTGGCAACACTCAATACTCCACCAGTGGCAGTAATTTTAATAAAATCTGAACCGTCTTTGTATCGCTGACGCACGGCCTTTCGTGCATCTTCAGGGCTGTTGATCACGCCTTCTCTCGGGCCTGGGTCTCCCATTAAATCTTTACGGCTTCCATTCGTGGGATCGGCATGACCACCAGTGGAAGCTATACTTTTGCCTGCAGTAAGTACGCGAGGGCCTGTAACGATTCCCTGGTTGATGGCATTGCGCAAGGAAATGTTTACTCCGGTACCGCCACAATCACGCACCGTAGTGAAACCCGCCATCAATGTTTTCTTTGCATAGACTGTTGATTGAAAAGCAACGTCTGCTTCATTTTGTGTAAAGCGTTTTACTAAAGCATCTTTGCTTGTTTCACTTTCCAGGTGAACATGCATGTCGATGAGACCTGGCATTACCGTCTTCTTACTTAAGTCAATGAGTTTATCATCTTTGGTTGGCTTTGTCAGGCCTTTGTCAACAGATGTGATTTTATTTCCTTCAACAACGATAGTGACTTGCTGTTGTTGCTCCTTATTTTTTCCATCGATGAGTGAGCCGCAATGAATTAGCGTACGCTGGGCCTGACAGAAAAGCGCTGTCGAAAAAACAAAAAGAAGGCTGAGTTTAGTTTTCATATTCTTAAGTCTTAAGGAGTGTCCTGTTATTTAATTCAATGTGCTTGTTCCTGCTCTCGCTACTTGTCCGTCTTGTGTTGATTGTCCCCCTGATACGCCGATGGCCCCAACAATTTTTCCACTAATGAGGATAAGTTCACCTCCCTCAAGTGGAGTGACGTTGGGAAGAGACAAAACGCGAAGGCCAATACCACCGTTGGCCACGGCATCTTCAAAGACTTTTGTTGGTCTCTTAAAATTGTTGGCTGTAACGGCCTTGGAGATGGCGACATCGACTGATCCTATTTGAGTATTATCTGTTTTCTTGAATAGCACCAGCTTGCCTCCGGTATCTACAATTGCAATGGCCATATTCCAATTGTTCTTCACTACTTCCTGAAGCGCGGCAGCCATTACTTTTTCAGCCTGCTCCAATCGGATTGATTCGCCATAAACCAAAGGTGCGGCTACAGGTTTCTGAGCTTGTGCGACAACAGACAAAGTAGCTGCAGTTGCCACTACGATGCCAAGTAAAATGCTTTTCATAGATTTTTAATTTGGAAATCAATGTTAACCTAAAATCCGAACAACATCAACTGGTTTTAGATGTTTGGTAGCTTAATCTTGTATCGTAAGTCTCGTATCTTACGTCTGAAATGAATTTCCTAGCGCACCTTTACTTATCCGGTGACAACCCCAAAGTCAAAATCGGAAATTTTATTGGCGATTTTGTTAAAGGGAAAAACCTGACAGAACGGTTTGAGAAAGATATAGTAAAAGGTATTGCGCTACATCGCGAGATCGATTGGTATACGGATACTCATCCGGTGGTGAAACAAAGTAAGGATCGGCTTCGTCCAAAGTACAGGCATTATTCAGGCGTAATTACCGATATCTTCTATGATCATTTCCTTGCAAAAAACTGGAGTAAATATTCCAATATGCTGTTGCCCGACTTTGCAGAAGAGTGTTATACGGTCATTCAGCAGTCTGAATCTGTTCTACCCGAAGAGGCAAAGTACATGCTTCCTTATATGGTCAAAGGAAACTGGCTTGTAAACTATTCACGGTTGGAAGGTATTCAACGTGCGCTCAGTGGCATGGCGCGAAGAACGAGATTTGAGTCGAAGATGGAAGAGTCTGTAAGCGATCTTGAAAACAACTACGGTGGCTTTCAGAATGAATTCGAAATTTTTTTCCCAGACCTTGTTGCAAATTGCGAGACGTGGATTAAGACCCAGAATTGATCTACTGATGATCTCTTAATTTTAGCAAGGCCCCTCGGTCAATCTTCCCTTCGTTATCCAGTGTCTGATTGATATTTGAAATCACCACATCAAGTTCGGAGGAAGCTTTATTGATCGATAAGATGCTTAAGCAAGCGCTTCACTTTACAAAAATAGTAATACTGATTTTAGGCTTTTGCGTAGAAATCTATTTTTGTTTCGCGCGCGCCCAACGACTGCAGGTAATCAACGACCGCCTTTGCAGGTTCTCCTCCCTGCTTGGCATGGTGTAGCATCGTAAACCCGTGTGGACCTTTAGAATTCAGCAGGCCTGGATTGAAGGTAAGCACATTTTTTACGGTCTCGATGTGCCCCAGCATACACGCGAGATAAATGTTGTAGCGTGCGCCCTTGCCTAAAAGGTAGTTTGCAATTTCCTTATTGCCAACGTGGCCGGCAGCTTCAATAGCCGATTCATAATCGCCTCCGCCCCAATCGTTGCTTACATGTAGCAACAAATGATCGTTTTCGAGCATTTCTTTTAACCGCGCAAAGTTGCCATGAGCAACATTCACGAACTCTTTTACAACTTCAAGCTTGATGGGCAGAGGCTTTTCCTGCTGACCGTTGGTTACAGAAGGAAGTATCAAAGCAGCTGTGCCGAAGACGGATCTCTGTATAAATTCGAAGCGGTTCATTGTGCTGATGGTTTAAATGTGACTAACAAGTTGGGGATAAGCTGTAGCAACGTATAACTAAAGATAAGCGATTAAAAATTACATTAATGGCGAAAGGTGTAACCAACAGTGGGTTAAAAAATTAAATTTGTTGCATGGTTGATGTTCAGCAGCTTTATCAAAAATACATGGAGTGCGGTGCAGTTTGTACAGACACACGGCAAATTGTGCAAGGGTCTGTTTTTTTTGCACTCAGGGGCCCATCTTTCAATGCCAACGCATTTGCCAGTGACGCTTTGCAAAAAGGTGCAGCTTATGCAGTAGTAGACGATCCTGCGTTTGCAAAAAATGACCAATACCTTTTGGTCAGCGATAGTTTGACAAGTCTGCAGCAACTGGCAAGCTTTCACCGAAGTCATTTGAAAATCCCTGTTATCGGGCTTACCGGCTCAAATGGAAAAACAACCAGTAAAGAACTACTGAATGCTGTGTTATCAACGAAATACAGAACCTTTGCCACTAAGGGAAATTTGAACAATCATATTGGAGTACCACTGTCAATTTTGTCAATTGATTCTTCTAATGAGATTGCAGTGATTGAGATGGGAGCTAATCATGTAGGCGAAATTGCTATGCTCTGCGCGATCGCAAATCCAACGCACGGGTTTATTACTAATATAGGCAAGGCGCACATTGGAACGTTTGGAGGTTTTGAAAATATAGTGCGCGCAAAATCAGAACTTTACAAGCATCTTATTTCCCATCATGGCCAGGTCTTTATTAATTCTCAAAACATTGTGTTGAGCAATATGGCTAAGCGTTTTCAAAACCCTTTGTTTTATCCGGCCGTTGGAGATTATTATCACGCAGAATTAATTTCGGCGGATCCTTTTATTCAATTTAAAACAGAACTTGGTGAAGTGGTGCAAACAAAACTAATGGGTACCTACAATTTTGAAAACGTGGCCGCTGCTCTATGCGTTGCTAAGTTTTTCGGAGTTGATTCAAAATTGGCAAATAGGGCTGTGGCAGAGTATATGCCGGAGAATATGCGTTCTCAAATTCTGAAAAAAGGAACCAATACAATTATTCTTGACGCTTACAATGCCAATCCAAGTTCGATGGCTGCAGCTATTGAAAATCTTTCTGCCATGAAAGCGTCAAAGAAAGTGTTGATGCTGGGCGATATGTATGAATTGGAAAATGAGGCGGAACAAGAGCATAGGGAAATTGGAAAGCTTATTCGTGAAAAGGGGTTCAGGCAAATTTACCTTGTTGGGAAATTGTTTCGATCTGCTGCGAGTGAATTGCCCGACGCCAAGTTTTTCGAATCAAAACAATTACTAATTGACGAGCTAAAAGAAAAGCCGTTGGATGATTCTACTATTTTAGTGAAGGCCTCCAGGGGAATTGGCCTTGAAAGTATATTGGAGTTCCTTTAAGATTTTTGTTGATTGAATATCAAAAAAGTAAGTATATGAATTTTCCTCTCATTTTTAAATTTCTAAAAGACGTTTCAAAAAACAACAATCGCGACTGGTTTGAAAAGAACAAGCCGGTTTACCTTGAAGCGAAATCCTCTTTTGAAGACCTTCTTGAAGCGCTGCACAAAGACTTATCGAAGATCGATGAAAGCCTGGCTGGCCTCAACCCGCGGAAAATTGGTTTTAGGATTTACCGAGATGTACGCTTCAGTAAAGACAAACGGCCATATAAGGTCAACATGGGCGCAGGATTTTCACGCAATGGCAAAATGGAACAAGAACCGGGTTATTACATTCACCTCGAGCCGGGCAACAAAAGTTTTATTGCTGGAGGAATGTATATGCCCAATCCTGAAAACCTTGCCAAAATCAGACAGGAAATTGATTATAACCCCAAGTCGCTACTGAAAATTTTGAATGAAAAAGAATTTAAAAAGTATTTTGATGGGCTGTCGGATTGGGATAGAGTGAAGACAGCGCCGAAAGGATATCCTAAAGATCACCCGCACATCGATTTACTTAAAAACAAAAGTTTCACTGTAGCGCACAGCTTTACTGATGCTGAAGTGAAAGACAAGAATTTTGTGAAGAAGGTAGTGGTGATCTGTAAAAGTATTAAGCGACTGAATGCCTTTTTGCAAAATGCAATAGCATGAGCGATAGGCTAGGCTGAAACATTTTCAGCGACTTTCACTGGAATGCGTACTGTGAATTCGCTTCCCTTGCCCAGCTCGCTTTCTAGAATAATTTCGCCAGATAAGCGATCGACGAGCGTTTTCACAATGGCAAGTCCCAGTCCATTTGAACTTTCGCCTGCCGTTGGCCTAGCACTTAGTTTTTTGAAACGCTGATAAAGCAATTGTTTATCCGCTTCCGAGAAACCTGGGCCGTTATCTTTTATAAATAAAATTAAGGTCTCTGATTCGAGCATGGCATTCACCTCTACTAAAGCTCCGCCGCGCGAAAATTTAATGGCATTAGAAACCAGATTGTCGATGATGCGGGTGAGGTAGCCCGGGTTACAGAGAATTGGATTCTCGATCGAATGATTTAACTGCAAATCAATTTTTTTGCCAATGCTTGAGTATTGAAAGAAAGCAACTCGCTCTTCTAATAAACGACCCAACTCAAAAGGAACCGCATGTGGTGTTTCCTTTTCAACTTGAAGCGCGTTGACATCCAGCAAATCAATAATCAGATCAATGTTGGATTGTGTCACATCCTTGAGCAAGCGCAAATACTCTTGCTGTGACTGCGACAACTGACCGTCTTTGCTCAATAGATTAGCTAAGCCCATGATGCGAGCCAGCGGCGATTTTAAATCGTGAGCAACAATATTCATGAGCATGTCTTTCTCATGGTTAAGGTCAGCCAATTTGTGATTTTGCAATGACAGGTCAACGTTCCTTTTTTCGATTTGCTTGCGCTGCAGTTCGATGAACTGGTTTTGTGCCTCAAGTTTCAGGTTAACCCGGTTGCGTTTTCTGCTGTAGAACCAAAACATTGCCGCAATGCTGATAGAGCATAACATAACAGCTAGCTGCACCATGTTCTGACCTTCCTGCTTGGCAATGACGGCTGATTGGTGCGCCTCACTCAATTTCAAAAGTTCATTCTCCTTTTCTTTTTTCTCAATTTCCAGTTGAAACTGCAGCCGATCAACCTGGCGCGTGAGATCGAGGTCTTTAATGGAATCTTTTCTGACAAGATATTGGTTCATGTACAGCACAGCATCAGGCTTGTTACGCTGCGCTTCAGCAAGCTTCCACAAATCTCTGTAAGCATCCATTTGCCCCTGCAAGTCTTTTATTTCAGTAGCAATTTTTAATGATGATTGAAAATAAGATGCAGCCTCTGCCAGCTTGCCTTTCTGAAATTTAATTTTACCCAGAATCAGCATCGTTTCTGGCAATACATGCACATAGTTCAGTTTGCTGATTACCAGAGCACCAGCCTCAGCTGCCTGCTCTGCTTCATTGATGCGCCCTTGCTCGATATAATTCTTAGCTAATAATGTTTTGATCTCGGCCAGATTGATTCCATCATTGATCAGATGGCCTGCAGAATCAGCTTTCAATAAATAAGTATTTGATTTTTCGAACTCATTCCTTTCGTAATAGAGACGGCCAAGCAACATCAATGCAGACATGATGTCGCGTTTGTTGCCTAGTTTTTTTCGAATGGCATAAGCCTGCAGATAGTTGCGTTCAGATTGTACAAAATCCTTTTGCGATCGCTGTAAGGTGCCTAAACTTTGTAAGGAGTATGCCAGCCCATGCTCATCTCCTCGCTTTTGAAAAATGTTGTGAGCCCTGATGAAATATTCGTAGGCTTTGGAGAGCAGACCCTGTTCAAAAAATAAACGACCAAGATTGTTATTACCGTGGGCTATTTGTATGGAATCATTTTGCTTGATGCCGACCTCAACAGCTTGAGTGTACATGTCGTACGCTTTCAGTCGGTCACCCTTATAATTATAAGCTACACCTTGATAATTGAGCGGACGGCCAAGATCTTTTTTGAGTTGTAATTCATTTCCAATGTTGTAGGCTCGCTGGGCATACGTCAGTGTGCTGTCAGGATATGCAAACCGATATTCCCACGCCAGGTCAACCATAAGTTTGTAGCGGTTTTCTGCTGACGCATAGGGCAATTTTTTCTTCAGACTATCGATCTTTTGCTGATTTTGAGCAACCGATAAGGTCGGGAAAAGGACTATAACAATATAAATGAATGATCTGTACATCAATGGTTTAGGCTCACTTACACAAACGTCTTCAATTATGACCCGGTAAATATAATATCTAAATGTGTGTAATTCGAAGGAGGGGATACAATGAAAAATTGGAAAATCTAAAATGGGTAAGTTTTCGAGCTAAATGGGTCAATTTTCTTCAACAAAATTCATATCGCGTGCAAAAGTCTCGTCTACCGAACGAAGGGCAATTAAAGCAATAACGAATGTTAGCAAACCAACCAAAAGTGCGCCATTGATCACACCAACCTCGGTCCGCATTAGTTTAAAAAGCATTGTGAGCGGTGCTACAGTGCCACGAATGAAGTTTGGAACCGTGGTAGCTACCGTAGATCTAAGATTAGTGCCAAACTGCTCGGCAGCGATGGTTACGAATAAAGCCCAGTATCCTGCCCCTATGCCCAGCAAAAAGCAGTTGATGTAGAACTGTGATGAAGTAATCGAAGAGGAAAACAAATACAAAAAAACAAAAGCCAACGTAAGTAAGATATACAGCAATACTACCTTTTTCCTGGTCTTTAAAAACTGGCTCAGCAAGCCACTGGATATATCGCCTACCGCTAAACCGATATAACTCCACATTACTGCGTCACCCGAAAATATTTTATTGGATACATTCAGCGCCACGGCGATTTCGGGCGCGGCAAAAATCAGAATTCCAATAACATACCATATCGGAATACCAATGAAGATGCATCCTAGAAATTTTTTCAGCCTTTCTTTTTTGGTGAATAACATTAAGAAATTTCCGCGCTGGACATTCTGCAGCTTTATTTTCAGATAAATCCCCGATTCAAAAACACTAATGCGTGCAATAAGTAGAAGTAGACCAAGTCCACCGCCGATAAAAAAAGCCGACCGCCAGTCTGAGAGCCGAACTACAAAATTTGCAACTACAGCACCCAGCAAACCAACGGTGGCTACCAAGGTAGTGCCGTAGCCCCTCAGCCGTGTAGGCAGCGATTCTGAAACTAATGTAATGCCAGCACCAAGTTCGCCGGCGAGCCCGATGCCAGCGATAAAACGCAGCGCTGCATATTGATCGACAGTGGTAACAAACCCATTGGCAATATTTGATAATGAATACAGCAAGATTGACCCAAACAATACAGAAAGTCGTCCACGCTTGTCGCCCATGATTCCCCAAATGATTCCTCCTACCAACAACCCGACCATTTGCACTTGCAATAAATATTCACCCTGACTTAGCAAATTGATTTCTGAAACTCCCAATGCAGTAAGACTTGGTCTTCGCACGATGCTGAAGAGTAACAAATCGTAGATGTCTACGAAGTAGCCCAGTGCGGCCACAATCACCGGAACGCTGAAAAGAGGTTTGAAACTTTTGTCTTCCATGAACAGAATTTCGCCTAAAGTAAGTGCGGCTTATTCGAAAAGCAAGGCATAAATAAGTATCCGTTTTTTCTGTCAGGTCTGCGTTATATTTGTTTCCCATAAGAAATGATTCAGCGCAATTATCTCCCCAAAATCCTGCTCTTTTTTTTGGGCTTGGTGCTGCTCTTTGTTTTCGACATCGGTGTGGGCAGTGTTTCCATTCCTACGAGTGAAGTTTTAAAAAGCCTTTTTGATAGTAATGGGATCTGGCACACTATCCTTTGGCAATTCCGTTTGCCGAAGGCGATGACATGTGTCCTGGCTGGCGCAGGCCTGGCTACCAGCGGCTTGCTGATGCAAACGCTTTTTCGCAATTCTTTAGCGGGGCCCGATGTGCTAGGGCTTAGTTCTGGTGCAAGTTTGGCCGTTGGGATGTTGTTGTTTCTTGGTCGTGGCCTGAATTTTCCTTCAAATGAATGGACCATTGCCTTGGCTGCAAGTGCTGGTGGCGTGACTGTGCTTTTGCTGATGCTTGCTATTGCACGAACTGTGCGCGACAATACATCTATTTTGATTTTAGGGCTTATGCTGGCTGCAACTACTTCTTCCATTATGAGTGTGATGCAGTATGTCAGTCGTGCTGAGGATTTGCAATCGTATGTAATCTGGACAATGGGAAGCGTGGGCAACACGAGTTGGAGTGAAGTAGGAGTGCTCGCTACGATCTTTATTGTTGGTGTACTGATTAGCGTATTTCTTTTGAAGTCGTTGAATGGCTGGCTGCTGGGTGAAAACTATGCTCACAGTCTTGGCATAAATGTAAACCGGTCACGATTTTGGATTGTGATTGCTACAGGCCTGCTGACGGGTGGAATTACTGCTTTCTGTGGACCGATTGCATTTGTAGGGTTGGCTGTTCCACACCTTGCACGGCTGGTGATACCAACCACCAATCATAAAATCTTGTTGCCGGTTGTTATGTGCGGAGGAGCAATACTGCTTTTGTTTTGCGATGCATTATCTCAGCTTGTTGGCAGCGCACAGGCACTCCCGCTAAATGCACTGACCTCAATCATCGGTGCGCCTGTAGTAATCTGGCAAGTGATGAAGTTTAAGAAAATCAGTGTTTAAAATGATTTGGTTCTATTTCACCAATAGCCGACTTACCTGTTTGAATGAGCCATTGACTACTGTGACGACATAGATACCGGGTTCGAGCTGTAATGACACTTGTGTTTGAATCTCAGTAGAAGACGATGCCAACCTCTGACCTCCATACAAATCGGTTATTATAATTTGCGTAGTGGGCTTGTCTTCGAAATTCAGATCGACATGAAGGTTGTGATCTGTAACCGGATTAGGATACACTGAAGCTTTTTTACCGGTAATAAAATCAGCAACAATTACTTCAAAGATTTCGGTGTGGCCGTCAAAATCGACCGATTTAAGCTGATAGTAATTCTTGCCGATAATAGGCTCGTCATCCGTAAAAGAATATAAGTGCTCTTCTTTGGTAGTGCCGTGTCCGCCAACCTGACCAATCGATGAGAAATTTTTTCCGTCTATCGATTTTTCAATTTCAAAATAGTTGAAGTTCAGTTCGCTGGCCGTAGCCCAATTCAGTTCAACATTGGTTTCTGTAATCTTATCCACTATAAAATAGAGAAGTGTAACCGGAAGTGGGCTACTAGGCAGGGATTTTACCCAGCTATAGAGACCGGGGTCGCCACTTTGCATAGCGGCTTTATTTCCTTCATTCGATGTAATAGTCGCCCCACCTCCGCTATTTGTAGTAGTTCCGTTCACGTACAGCCCATAAGGATTTGTGCTATTGTTGTTGTTGATCTGGTCACCATTGCCCGTCAATGCTATGTTTCCATTCACATACATCTGGCCGCCATTGTTTACGTTCAATATTTGACCACCACCACCAGAACTTGTAATGTTTCCATAGACCGCCACACGTCCATTCTCGTTTACTGTCAGGCCTGCGCCACCCGAAGCAAATGAAACATTGCTTTCAAAGACCATGCTCGCATAAGGCGCTCCCGGTGCTGTGTTATCGCCAACTACAATAGCATTGTTATTATTGATTGTGGCGGCCCCCTGAACATAAACTGTTCCGCCAGGGTAAATTATAAAGCTTGAAGTATTTGCAGAAGCGGTAAGTGTACCTGTAATAATCAAAGTTCCATACACATTAATAGTACCACCACTGTTAGTTTGGTTGAGATTACCATTGATTGTAAAAGTCTTGCCGGCCGAAACATTAAGGACAAAGCTTCCAACGGTATAGTTGCCACTCGTGCTCATATTGTTTTGAACTGTAACAGATCCATAGGATTGGCCACTTAGAGGAGGGGCGCCAGTGCCACCAGACCAATTCGATCCTGTGCCGAATGCCCCGTCGGTAGATGAAGTATACGTTTGAGCTACTCCCGAAACTGCTGTAATTAAGCACACCATTGTTGCAAGTGCGAAACTTCTTAAGGTCATTTTAAAGATGCTTTTGTATTGATTTTGACTCCTCCTTCACAAGAATCCGTCCGATCTCTTCATTTCAGGCCAGAAAAGGCGTTTTCAAAAATTGAGCTTCAAATTTAAGCAAATCCTAAGTTTTGATAAAAACCAGGAGCAAGAATTCTAAAGGATGAGATCAAACTATTCCAATAATGGAAAGCCCGAAACCAATATGGGATTGGATTGTATCGATGAACAGTATGGCGCAATCGTTTTCGAAAGTGCAACCAAAAGCCGATTGAGCTAATCTTTCATTGAGAGCCAAGAATTACTATCCAAGCAAGCGAATAATTACTTGCTCTTTGGCTTTAACCTTTTTTGTTTTGGCGGGCGGGTGCGTTTGGCAGCGCGCGAAGTCTTCTTTTCTATTCCTACCTTTTTTTTAAGCCCCAATTTCTTTTTTCCTTGCTTAGACTTACGGTTGCTGTCATGCACAAATCGCTGATCTAAAGTTTTGCTAGCTGCATCCTCTTTGGACAGTTTATCGTCTGAAAGCTTTTTATCCTTTTGAGCGTAAACACTAAAAGCCAGCAATAGACATAAGGAAATCAGAATCGATTTTTTCATTTCAAAAAATAGATAACAAAGATAGCCCTTGTTGGGATTAGTTCTTTGTAGAAAAGTTCTTTGTCAATTCTGTGGCGATCAAATTTTTTCCACCACTACAGCTGTTCCGTAGGCCAATACTTCGGTGAGTCCGGTCATAACTTCGTTGGCATCGTAGCGCATACTGATAATCGCGTTACAGCCCAATACTTTTCCATGCTGAATCATTAATTGTAAAGCTTCTTCCCGGGTTTTCTCACATAACTCGGTGTATATGGCACTTTTTCCACCAAAGATGGTCATAAAGCCACCGGCCATGTTACCCAGCACGCTGCGAGATCGCACCGTAATACCTCGAACTAAACCTAATTGCTTGGTGATGCGGTAGCCTTCAAGAGAAGTACTTGTGGTGATTAGAGTTAAGTCAGTCATAATTCTTTAGTTTATCAGTGAAAGTTAACGAGAATCTCGGCGTTAATTGAAGCGAGTAGGTCAATCTTTTTGGTTTTTCAGGCACAAAAAAGGCAGCTACAACTTGAATTGTAACTGCCTGATTTTTAGAGCTCTCCCTCTTGGACTTGAACCAAGGACCCTCTGATTAACAGTCAGATGCTCTAACCAGCTGAGCTAAGGGAGAATTTGGGAGTGCAATATTAGCGGATTGGCTTTTAATACCCAACCGATCGCCAGATTTTTTGCTCTATACTTTAGCCAGCGCCTGTTCTAGGTCGGCCAGTAAGTCTTCAACATCTTCCACACCTATACTTAAGCGAACCAAAGAATCGGAAAGACCATTTTTCATTCTTTCTTCGCGAGGAATACTGGCGTGGGTCATAGAAGCAGGATGGTTAATCAATGATTCTACTCCTCCCAGTGATTCAGCCAACGAAAAAAGCTCTACACTTTCCATGAGCTTAGTTGCATTTTCTTTACTGTCGTTCTTTAGGGTAAAAGACAGCATTCCGCCAAAATCTTTCATTTGAAGCTTGGCAACTTCGTGATTCTGGTGATCAGAAAATCCAGGCCAATAGACTTTTCCTACTTTCGGATGGCCTTTCAGGTATTCGGCCACTTTTCGTCCGTTGAAACAGTGACGCTCCATGCGAAGGTGAAGTGTTTTAATTCCGCGAAGTACAAGAAAAGAATCTTGTGGCCCAGGCACGGCTCCGCAAGAGTTTGCAATGAAAGCGAGGTCTTGGTACAATTTTTCATCATTCACTACCAAGGCGCCCATAATTACATCGCTATGGCCGCCTAAATATTTCGTTACCGAATGCATAACAGCATCAGCACCAAGATCAAGCGGATTTTGCAGGTAAGGAGAGGCGAAAGTATTGTCTACCGCTACCAGAATGCCATTCTTTTTGGCAATCTCAGTGCATGCCTTAATGTCAATGATTCTCATCAACGGATTGGAAGGGGTTTCCAGCCACATCAATTTTGTTTTAGAATTGATTAATGGTTTAATATTTTCAATAGATGTCAAATCGGTGAAATGGAATTTGACCCCGAATCTTTCATAAACTTTGGTAAACATCCGGTAAGAACCTCCATATAAATCGTTGCTGGTGATTACTTCATCGCCAGGATTCAACAATCTTATTACGGCATCAGTCGCACCCATGCCCGAAGAAAAACACAATCCAAATTTTCCATTCTCCAAAGCGGCAATGCTTTTTTGCAATGCATTTCGTGTTGGGTTTGCTCCGCGAGCATACGCGTAACCCTTATGCTTTGAAGGTGACTCTTGAACATACGTGGAGGTTTGAAAAATAGGCGTCATAATCGCGCCTGTTGATGGATCTGGCTCTACGCCCGCATGAATAGCTTTCGTTCCGAATTTCATTTAAAGTATAATTTTTAAAATTAGATTGACCTGCTGATCTCGAACTTCTCCAAATAGTCGGCAACTCTTCTTACAAAGCTTCCGCCCAAGGCGCCATCGACTACGCGGTGATCATACGAATGAGACAAGAACATTTTATGACGGATGGCTATTGCATCTCCATAAGGCGTTTCAATGACAGCTGGTTTTTTCTGAACTGCTCCCAGCGCCATAATGGCTACCTGCGGTTGCATAATAATAGGAGTGCCCATCACATTGCCGAATGAACCAACATTAGAAACTGTAAAAGTCCCGCCGGCAAGTTCATCGGGTTTAAGTTTATTTTCGCGTGCGCGCTTGGCAAGATCATTGACCACCTTGGCTAAGCCAGTAATATTGTATTGATCTGCATTGCGGATTACAGGCACAATCAAATTGCCCGAAGGCAAAGCCACGGCCATTCCAATGTTAATCTCTTTCTTTTTTATAATTCGGTCACCGTCCACCTGTACATTGATCATGGGGTAATCCTTGATCGCAAGGATGACGGCTTCTATAAAGATGGGCGTGAATGTGAGTGCATCACCTTCGCGTTTTTGAAATTCGTTTTTCATCCGGTTACGCCAAAAGACAATATTGGTCACGTCGGCTTCTACAAACGAAGTGACGTGCGGAGAAATCCGTTTGCTGTCTACCATACGCTCGGCAATCATTTTGCGCATGCGATCCATCTGAATGATTTCGTCACCGGCATTGATCGAAGCCGGCACGAGAGGTGCTGATGAAACAGAGCGAGAGGCAACTATCGATTGGCCAAGCTTACGGTTTTGCATGTAACCTAAAATATCTTTCTTGGTCACGCGGCCTTCTGCGCCTGTGCCCGAAATTGCTTCGAGCTCGGCAACGGCAATTCCTTCTTCTTTGGCTATATTTTTTACTAAAGGAGAATAAAAACGAGAAGCTGTTTTAAAATCTGCTCCGTGCGAATGCCCGTTTGTTGATGTCTGGACAACCGAGATCGATTTGTTTTCTACGATGGCTGAGGCTTTTGCCACTACAGGTGCGGTTACAGGCACTTCTGATTTTCCTACGGAAGCTTCGGTAGAGATGATAGCTATAGGTTTACCAACTTTTACAACCTCTCCTTCTTTGGCCAATATCTCTTTTAGCACACCTGCATAGATCGAGGGTACTTCGGTATCTACTTTGTCGGTAGCTACTTCAAGCACCGACTCATCCTGCTCGATTTTGTCGCCAGGTTTTTTGAGCCACTTTAAAATAGTAGCCTCCATTATACTCTCGCCCATCTTGGGCATGATCAGTTCTGCTTGTGCCATTGCCTGAAATTTGATGTAAAGTTAACGTTTTTAAAATTCAGTGCTAACGATTGAAATCATTCAGAATTTGATTTTGAGATTAGACCCGCACCCAAAATAAAAAGTCTGCCTAATGCGTATTGACCTGTGACTAGATACCCAATATCTATTTACCATTGACTACAATAGGAGCTGCCAAGCAACTCTCTGGAATTGCAAATGCATTCACCAGTGGCACTGCTTCTTGTCTTACTTCCCAACAAAGTTGATTTACAAGTTTACGAATGGCTTTGGTTTTAACGCCTTCCATGTAGCCTTGCTCCAGATACCAACCCTTGTTTTTGTCTATTTGTGAAAGCGCGAAAAGGTCGCAAAGCTTTTTTAGTATCGCCTTACATCCTTCGTTTTTTGTGTTGTTGACCTGCTCGATAAATTTTTCAAGAACAAGTCGCTCGATGTAGGCAAAGCTTACCTGCACTAAATGATGCTGGCTGACATTAAAAGCATCGAATGAATCCATACCGCTGTCAATGTGTCTCTTCAATCGCTTGGCTGCAGAAGTAAGAATGTCGCGCTCACGATATTTAAATGCATGAAGCTGAAATTCAGGATCAAGCAAATGCTCTTCGTCGGTATTGCGAACGGTAATCGGATTAAGTTCAGTGATTGAGGTCTTTGCCTGATCGGCTACGTAATTGAGAATGCCGAACAAATTCATGTGGCCAAATTCCTGTTTAAACTCCGTAAGCCTGCTCTTGGCTACAAGTTGCATCAACACGGTGTTATCACCTTCAAAAGTGGTGAAGACATCAGTATCGTTTTTCAAATCATCAATTCTGTTTTCAGATAAATAGCCTTTGCCACCGCAGCATTCGCGGCACTCTTGCAAGGTTGCAGTAGCATTCCATGTGGTAAACGATTTCAAGCCTGCAGCCAAGGCTTCAATCTCCTGCATTTCTTTTTCACTGCGCTTCAAAAAACGTTCGGTCAGGTATTGCAAAGAAAAATGAAGTGCATAGGCATTCGCCAGTAATGGCATCAACCTGCGCTGATGTGTTCGGTAATTTAAAATCGGCACTTCGGCTGCCGCTTCAGGCCCAAATTGTTTGCGCTGATCTCCATATTTAATAGCAATGGTCAATCCGGATTTGGAAGCGCTAAGTCCGGCCCGAGGAATTCCAATTCGTCCGCCCACCAAAGTTCCGAGCATGGTGAAGAATCTTCGGTTGTCGCTGGATATTGTGCTCGTAAATTTTCCGTCATCGGTGATTCCTGTATATCGATCCAATAAATTTTCTAACGGCACTACTACATTTCTAAATTCGATCTTGCCGTTGTCTACTCCATTCAATCCCATTTTTCTTCCGCAATCTTCAATAGTGATTCCGGGCAACGTCTTTCCGTTCTTATCTCGCAAGGGCACCACGACCGCACTTACGCCATAATCTTTTCCGTCAACGATAAGTTTTGCAAACACAGTCGCCATTTGTCCGTGACAGGCCGCATTGCCGATGTATTCTTTGCGTGCGTAAACATGTGGCGTATTAATGACAATGGTTTTAGTTGAAGGATCGTAGGTGGCTGTAGTTTCAATTCCTTTTACATTCGACCCGTGATGTGTTTCTGTCATTGCGAAGCAGCCGGGCAATTCGAGCGAGCCGATGTCTTTCAAATATTTTTTATGATGTTTTTCGGTACCGAGAAAATAAACGCTCATTCCCCACAAACCGAATTGAACACCAAACTTGATCACAAGGCTTAAATCGTGATAACTCAGGGTTTCCATAATAGCAAAGTAGGAAGCCATATCATCTTGACCTCCATATTCTTTTGGATAAGCCATGGCGCCAAATCCCTGATCAGCCAATAGATGACACCATTGCAAGACTTTTTCACGATACGTGTTGATGTCGCCCGGATCAACGTAATTAAATTCAGGATCAGCGATTACTGTCTTTACTTTATGAATGATGGCTTCATTTTTTCCATCCAAAATTTTAGTGAGCGCATCAACATCAAATGTGTGTTGGGTGATCTGCTGTTGAGTAACCGTATCGCGAGTGCCCGACTGAAAATTGAAAGCTGCCTCATGACTGATAAAGCCGAGTGTAGCTTCGATGTTAATCAATGCAGGTTTGGCTTGAAAGACTGACTCTGGGACAATTCCTTTGTTGTGAAGGCTCACAAGTTTAAAACCAATATCTACCAAGGTTTTTCCTTCAGTCTGATCTGCCCCTTTTTTTATTTCTTCGCGCCAGCTGATCAATTCGTTAGCTGAAGGTGGTGAGGATGGATTTAATTGGGTCAATAAAAAATCCTGCTCTTGTTTTGAAAGCCATTGCTGGCTGTTGATCAATCCTTCGATCGTTGCAATCTCACTGGGTGTAAGCACAGCATCTGACCACACGGTATAAAATAATGGAAGGAAGACCAGTAATGACGGGTTGGACTTCAGTTGTGGAGAATTCAACATAAACGCACGATTTTGTACCTGATAAATGTACAAAAACAGTGGTGATGATGGAATCTATTTTGGCAGGCTCAACCTGATGAGATTAAGCACGGCAATAGATGCAGCCTTTATATTTAATAATCGATCAGTGGATAGTTGTAGTTTTCTAGTGACCGTATGGTACTTATCAGAATAAGCAATCCACACCAAGCCTACCGGTTTTTCTGGTGTCGCTCCGCCCGGTCCGGCAATGCCGCTAGTGGCTACGCCAACATCGGTGTTGAACTTTGCGCGCACAATATTTGCCATCTCAATGATAGTAGGTTCGCTTACCGCACCATATTGCTCCAGGACTTCAGGCCGCACACCCAGCTGACGCATTTTTATTTGATAGTCATAAGGCACCATGCTGCCCAAAAAATAATTTGAGCTACCGGGTACACTGGTGATCAGATGCGAGAGATAACCACCAGTGCAGCTTTCAGCTACAGAAATCGTTAATTTTTTTTCGAGAAGCGCTTTGCCGATGGCAGCTTCCAAAGGATCTTCACCATAACCAAAAATATATTCACCTGCGAGTGGTAAAATCTTTTCTGAGAGGCTTTCGATTTCACTTCTTAAATCGGCTTCACTTTTGCCCGTGCCCGTAAGCCGAAGCTTTACCTCACCAATACCCGGTAAGTAGGCAAGTTTAATGTGTGGTGGCAACGCTTTTTCCCAGTCCGAAATCTTATCCGATAAAATTGACTCCCCGATTCCTACCGTACGAATAATTTTATGAACGATCACCGGCATCTCAAATTTCTCCTTTAGCCGGGGGATGACGTGGTCAGACATTATTCTTTTCATCTCGTAGGGGACACCTGGCATAGCCATGAAGACTTTTCCATTCCTTTCAAACCACATACCCGGCGCAGTGCCAATGGCATTAGTAATTTTTGTACAGCATACGGGCAATAGGGCTTGCTGTTTGTTGGTATCTGTAAGTTCGCGGCCGCGGCTCTTGAAAAATGCAGTCAGTTCCTCCAACGCTTCCGCATGCATTTTCATTTCGCAGTTAAAATATTTAGCAAGTAAAGGCTTTGTGAGATCGTCACTGGTTGGGCCAAGGCCGCCGGTGATCAGAATTACATCCGCTCTTTTCTCTGCTTCCGCGAATGCAGTAAGGATTTCAGACTCAACATCGCCTACGGTAGTTTTGCGAATAACTTTAACACCAATTTTATCGAGCTCGATACTCATCCACTGCGAGTTGGTATCTACGATTTGACCGTATAAAATTTCATCACCGATAGTAAGCAGTTCCGCAAGAATGGATTTCATGTTTTATTAGAGAATAGTGGTGTAAACGCTCAATAGAGCGGCAAATATCGAAAAGAAAAATGAATTGAAATTGTTTGTAGATTGACTTAGTTTTCTGAAAAAAAAACACATGGTTTCTCCCTCGCTCGATCGTCAAAAAGAAATTTATCTCAATGGCTTTGCCGGAGTTCAACCGCTGGTTCCTATTTCTAATTTATTAATGGAGGAGGCCGCACAAAGAAAATTATCAAATCGGGCGTACACATATATCGCGGGCGGTGCCGGTTATGAAAATACGTTGCGAAGTAACCGGACGGCTTTTGAAAAATATAAAATTGTTCCGCGTATGCTGCACGATGTTAGTACGCGCGACACCAAGATCGAGATCTTAGGGCAAAAACTTCATTCACCGGTTTTACTTGCACCTGTTGGCGTATTAGAGTTAGCGCATCCTTATGCCGATTTAGCTGTTGGTAAAGCTGCTGCTTCCTTGAACGTCCCCTACATTTTTTCCAGCCAGTCGTCTAAATCAATGGAGGATGTGGCAAGTGCTATGGGCAACAGTCTGCGATGGTTTCAATTGTACTGGAGCAAGTCGAACGAGTTAGTGAAGAGTTTTGTGCAACGAGCAGAAAAATGCGGATGCTCGGCAATTGTTGTTACGCTTGATACCACGATGCTTGGCTGGCGTACGCGTGACCTGGATGCGGCCTACCTGCCGTTTCTCGAAGGGCGAGGAATTGCGCAATACACATCCGACCCCATTTTTCAAAAACTTATGGAGGTCGAAGAGCCGCGGGCAAAACGTAAAATCACTTTACAAACAATTTCAGGCCTTGTTCAAATGGTAAAAAACTATCCGGGTAATAATTTCTTTTTAAAATTGAAATCCGGAAGGCCAATTAAGGCCGTTCAGAAATTTATAAACATCTACTCCAACCCGGCGCTAACGTGGGATGATTTAAAGTTTTTGCGAACGATCACCAAGCTTCCTGTTTTACTCAAAGGAATTCTGCATGAAGAAGATGCGCGCAAAGCGATCGACTTTGGTATGGATGGCATTATCGTTTCCAATCACGGCGGCAGGCAAGTGGATGGCTCCATTAGCACGCTCGAAGCGTTACCGTCAATAGTTGAATCGGTGAATGGAAAAATTCCCGTGCTTATGGACAGCGGCATTCGTGGTGGCGCCGATATATTTAAGGCATTGGCCCTGGGCGCAAAAGCCGTGTGTGTTGGCAGGCCTTATGTTTACGGGCTTGCGTTGGCGGGTGAACAAGGGGTGAAAGAAGTTTTGCAAAACATGCTTACTGAGTTTGAGTTGACTATGGGATTGGCGGGCTGTAAGAATATTTCAGAGATCACTCCGAAAACTTTGGCCAGACTATAATTCTTCTGATGCAAAACCGTTCTTCTTTCTAAATTTACAATTCAACAACTCAATTTCTCCTTATGAAGAAATCAATAATCGCAGCTTTACTTAGTATTTGTGCTTTCTTGTCAGTACAGGCGCAATCACCTCTGAGCAACGAAGAAGTAGGACAGGGCCTGAAGGATGCCTTGACTCAAGGAATATCCAAAGGAGCAGATGCGCTTTCGCAAGTGGATGGTTATTTTAAAAACCCGCAGGTAAAAATTCCTTTCCCTCCAGATGCGCAAAAAATGGAAAAGAAACTTCGCGAAATAGGAATGGGCGATGACGTGGATAAGTTTATTTTGACATTGAATCGGGGTGCCGAAGATGCAGCGAAACAAGCTGCGCCAATCTTTGTGGATGCAATTAAAAAAATGTCGATTGCAGATGCTTGGAGTATTTTGAAAGGCCAGCCTGATGCAGCCACGCAGTATTTAAAGAAGACGACCACAACGCAACTGCAAACACAATTCAAGCCGGTGATCAAAGCTTCGCTGGATAAAGTGGATGCAACGAAACATTACACTGAGTTGGCAAATACGTACGACAAAATTCCTTTCGTGAAAAAAGTAAACCCCGATTTGGACGCTTACACTACCGATCTTGCAATTCAGGGTTTGTTCCTAATGATAGCCAATGAAGAAAAAAATATTCGCGCCAATCCGGCAGCGCGCACTTCGGATTTATTAAAAAAGGTTTTTGGGTTTAAGTAGTGAAAAACGCCTTGTAATAACCGGTTCCCAGAGTTTAGTAAGTCTCACTTCTTTAGCTAAAATTATTCTTTAGGTTGGGAGATATTTAATACTCTTAACCTTTGGTCAAACCAGTGATTTTATTTTTGTTTTTGTGCATCTCTATATGTGCGACCTCACAAAAGCTGATGCAGTTGACTTTCCATCAAACGGGAAAGCATAAAGTCTTTATTTATCAAGGCGAAAGGATAAAATGCCGGTTTAAAGATGGCTCACATGCCGCCGGGATTATCTCAAACATTACCGACAGCACTTTTGACTTAGCAGATAAAACCTATTTGATTGATTCATTGAAGGCGATTGCCAAAAGAAAAGGACGAGCCGGTACTGTTATTGCATTCATTATAGTCGGAAGCCCTATTTTGCTTACTATAATAAATCCTGACCCTACAGTATTCAAGCCAGCCCTGCGAGAGTTTCCTCTGCCTTTTATAGAATCAAGTTTCATTTTAGGGCTTTACATGCACTCCAAAATGCGCAGGATAAAAAAATGGAATATCAGTATAATTAACTTTGAAGAATTGCATCCGCAAAAGCCCCTATTGGCTTTGCCTTATAACGGATCGAAATAGTTGATTTACACCTTAGCCGCTTGTTTGCTCACATGCAGCGTAAAGTTCTTGTCAAGTTTAAATTCATAGGTGTCTCCGTCCATCAGTTCCATTGCTTTGCGCGAAACGGCCAACATATACAGGAGATCTTTGGCTGTAGTCGAATTCTTGATATCATTTAAGGCTTTGCCCTGAAAAGCTGTTAGAGAAAACGAATAACCCTTTTCTTTGGCATTCAGTGCCTTGAACTCATGAGAAAAAAGTTTGTATTGCTTAGGACCTTCTTCGCACGCTACCATTAATTGAAGAATTGCCGGGCGATATTTGTTCCACAAGGGAGAATACACCTGGTTACTCATTGAACTGAAAAATTTGGGGTTCATTTTTTGATAAGTTATAATTTCATTTCATCATTCCCGGAAATCAACATTTTACTGCGACATCAGCTGTAATCTTTTGATTTTCAGCTAAAACCAAGTCTTTGTTAGCTATTCAATTCGTAAAAATCAAGAAATGACGATCCTGAAGTAGTCTTCCGAAGTAGTCTTCCACAGATTAGAAAAATTGAACCTCAAAGGTAGAGAATTTTATCGGATGAACGGCTCTCTTTTCAGTACATCGATTTGATAATTAAATCGATATTTGCATTCGCAAACGATTTAAAACACTTTATGAGCCTATTTCAAAAACATCAACCTGTTCTTTCCAAAGCTATGGAAGCTTTGCATGCACGTACATTTTATGCCGCATTTCCAGAGCATCCTGCACCAGCTGTTTATGGAGAAACTGCCGACGCTGACGGACAAGCCAAGTTTAAAAACTACCTGAACAAGAAATTTGAAGAGTTGAAACAAACCAATGCTGAGGTGTGGGGTGGACAGGAAGAATCACCGTATTTGCAAGAACCTTTGAAGATTTTATACCCGCTTTTCGCTGTTAGCTCATTGATTGATAATTCAAAAAAGGCATTTCATCAATGGCGGAAAATTAGCGCTCAGGATCGCGCCGGCATTTTGATGGAGTCACTCGAACGCGTGAAGAAAAGGTTTTTTGAAATCGCTTATGCCACCATGCACACTACCGGGCAGGGGTATATGATGGCATTTCAGGCGAGTGGCCCGCACGCTGCTGATCGCGCACTAGAAGCAATCGCTGCCGGATTCGAAGAACTCAACCGGTTTCCTTCAGCAACGCTGTGGGATAAGCCTATGGGGAAATTTAATATTCAACTAAATAAAGAATGGCGCGCTGTACCAAAAGGGATTTCCCTTGTCATCGGCTGTTCTACGTTTCCTACATGGAATTCAGTTACCGGCATTTATGGAAGTTTGATTACAGGCAACAGCGTGATTGTAAAGCCACACCCAGGCGCCATTTTGCCTATCGCAATTTTTGTTGCGGAGATTCAAAATGTACTCACAGAAAATAACCTTGACCCAAACAGTTGCCAACTGGCCGTTGATACATTTGATAAGATGATCACTAAAGAATTGGCCGAACATCCGGACGTGAAATTGATCGACTATACAGGCAATTCAATTTTTGGTTCTTACCTCGAAGCATTGAGTGGGAAAACTGTATTTACTGAAAAGACCGGGGTTAATTCCGTTATCCTGGATTCAGTAGAAGACGTTGATAAAGTTGCTGCAAATCTGGCGTTCTCTGTGAATTTGTATAGCGGACAAATGTGTACAGCGCCACAAAATTTTTATATTCCAGCCGATGGTATTAATTCACCAACCGGAAAGATCTCCTTTGACGACTTTGCACAAAAATTTGCCACTCAAATCAACGGCTTGGTAGATAATCCAAAAGCCGGACCGTTTGTTCTTGGAGCGATCCAAAATAAAAAAACAAGTGAGCGTGTAGTTGAATCTGAAAAAATTCAAGGTAAAGTTATTCTCAAATCACGCTCGTTTGAAAACCCGATGTTTAAAAATGCCCGTGTTGCAACGCCGATAGTAATAGAAGTTGATTCTTCGAAGAAGGAAATTTTCGGTAAAGAGCTTTTTGGACCAATCGCTTTGCTGATCAAAACGAAAGACACGAACGAATCTATTGCCCTTGCTAAAGAAATGGCAATTGCACACGGAGCGATTTCCTGTGCGGCTTACACGACCAGTGCATCTGTTCATGAAAAGATTGCAGATGAGATGGCATTGGCAGCCACTCCTGTTTCGTTCAACCTAACAGGTGGAATATACATGAACCAGAATGCAGCTTTCTCTGACTTTCACGTGACTGGCGGCAATCCGGCAGGTAATGCATCTTTCACTAACCCTGAATACGTGACGAAGAGATTTACATGGGTTGGGCATCGTGAGCCAGTGAAGGCTTAGATACTGCTAAAACTGTATTGAAACCGACAAATCGATTGTTGGACTTTACAAATGGCTTTATAATGAAACGAAATCATTTGGTTAGTAGTTAAACTCTGTTGAGCCCTTCATTATCGTTCTCCGTAGACCGGTATCTTTCTCTACCTAATAGTAATTTACTTTAGGGATTGAGAGATTCGGATAATGTCGGGTGAGGTCTCATTTTTTAAATAAACTAGAAATAACATGAAATACTTCAGGGTTGTATTATTTGTCGCTGTGTTTTTTATGATGGCCGGCTTTGTTGTGAAAGAGAAACCAAAGCCCTTTGCTGTGGTAGAATTATTTACTTCAGAGGGCTGTTCCAGTTGCCCGTCTGCAGACGAGTTGTTGAAAGAGATGACGGAGATTCTTCAGAAAGAAGGAAAAGAAGTTTTGAGCTTATCGTTTCATGTTACCTATTGGAACAAATACGGGTGGGAAGATCCTTACAGCAAAGAAGTATATACCGACCGGCAGAAAAAATATGTTGCGACGTTGAAATCTGAAACGCTTTATACACCGCAGGCGATTGTGAACGGAAAAAAGGAATTCGTGGGATCCAGTCCAATTTCATTTCGTGATATTGTTACTGAGGTATTAGCTGATAGTCCTTCATATGAAATTCAGGCGCAGGCAAAAAAAGAAAACAATCAAGTGACAATCAATTATGAATTGAATAAAGAACCGAAAAATATTCTTTTAAATATTGTAGTCGTAGAAAACTCAATAGTTCATAAAGTACTGAAAGGTGAAAACCAAAACAGGGTCTTGAAGCATTATAATGTTGTCAGGAGTTTAGAAACTATTGAGCCAAAACAAAAAGATCAGATTACAATCCAGTGGCCTGAAGACTTGGCTAAAGAAAAGGGGAGTATTATCGTATATGCTCAAAATCCTAAATCATTAAAAATAACCGGAGCTACAAAATTGATTGTAGAGTAGTGAATCAAAAATCTGATTTAAAAACTGAATAAATGACCAAACGGATATTGATAACGGGATTAGTTGCAGGTACTTTTGACGGGCTTGCAGCAATTATTCACCTTTCCATTCTGGGGAAAGATCCTATCCGAGTGTTTAATTTTATTGCCAGCGGAGTTTTTGGTAAAGCCGCCTATACTGGCGGGCTGTCAATGATACTAGCCGGAATAGCCTTTCATTATATCATTGCTACTATTTGGACATTTATTTACTTCATGATATATCCAAAAATTAAAACCCCCCGGAAGTTGGGTAATATCAGGACTAATCTACGGAGTTGTAGTTTGGGCAGGTATGAATCTCATAGTCTTGCCGCTGAGCAATATACCTCCACTTCCTTTTACTGTTACAAAGGCGGTTATAGCGGCTCTTATTTTGATGCTGTGCATCGGACTGCCTATTTCATTCTCAGCAAGTAAATATTTTTCGAAAAAGTCATTCTGATTTAGTCAGAAAAAATTATTCTTCTGTATTTCTCAACTAGCCGGCAGAGTCAGGTGCTTTCGTTATTTTCAACCTTAATTGAAAAATGGCAAGCGCGAATTCCATGATGAATTTTTTAGACACTCTTGTTTATAGCAAGCACAAAGGAATTCGTATTCTACGTCATCTTTTATTCTGGACCTCAGATGCTGTGAGTTACCTCATAGTAGTGTCTGCTAACGTTGAGATAAAGTCATCTATCATCTTCAGTGTTCTTTTTAGTATGCCATTGGCGGCACTGATCACTTATTTTATCATTTATTATCTGATGCCCACATTCTCCAAAGACCATAACAAGGTGCGGTTATTGATTGGAGTCGTTGCAGCGTTTCTTTTCATTGGCGTTGGCATGCGCTACTATCGGTTCTTTATTGTTTACCCCATCGTTGACCCAACCCACGCAATGCCAGCGTCTTTATGGGGTTTCAGTGGCATCCTTGGTGAGGTCTTTGGCTGGATGTCTGTCATTTGTATGGCGATAGCTATTAAACTAATGAAGAACAGAGCTGAACTTCAGCAAAAGAATGATCAACTAGTTCAGGAAAAAAAAATATCTGAATTGAATTTCCTCAAAGCTCAAATGCATCCGCATTTCTTATTCAACACTTTGAATACCCTTTATTCCGATGCAATTCAGGAAACCGGAAGGAGCGAGCAAATCGTTCTGCATCTTTCCAGTTTGCTGCGCTTTATGCTGGAGGAATGCAACAAGCCTGTGATCCCGATTGAAAAAGAGATTAAAGTAATTGAAGATTATATTGAACTTGAAAAACTTCGTCATGGAAGTCGCTTGCAAATTGATTGTCAATTCAGCGTCAATAACAAACAAGCTTTCTTATCGCCTCTTTTATTTCTCCCATTCATTGAAAATAGTTGTAAACATACGCTCTCATCTAAAAGAGGGCCTATTCTGATATTAGTTAAAATAGAATCTGACAATAATTTTATTAGATTGTTTGTAGAGAATGAACTTGCGCAGCCGGCGTTGAACGGAGTTACACACGGTATTGGTATTGCTAATGTGAAGAGACAACTGGAGCTATTGTACGACAACAACTTTACGCTGGATATAAAGAAGAATAATAACAAATACGCAGTAAATTTAAAGGTACCAGCTTTAGCGGAGTTATGAATAAGATACAATGCATCATCATTGAAGATGAGAAGCCTGCACAGGAGATTTTAAAATCATTCCTGTCCAGAATAGAGTGGGTAGAATTAAAAGGAGTATTTGACGATGCGCTCAGTGCACTCGAATATATAAAAACAAATACCACGGATTTCATTTTCCTCGATATACAAATTCCTTCGCTTACGGGAATAGAATTTTTGAAGATTGCAAAAGACCTGCCGCAGGTTATTATTACAACTGCCTATTCCCAGTATGCCATTGAAGCGTTTGAGTTGGATGTCAGAGATTACCTGATAAAGCCCTTTTCGTTTGAACGTTTTTTAAAGGCTGTGAATAGAATTACACCCAAACCTGACGAGAAGCTGATTTACCAAATGAATAACGTGGAAGCTTCAAAAAACAGCTTTGCTTTTTTTAATGTCAACAAGACAATGGTTAAAGTGATGTTTAACGAGACTATATATATAGAGAGCATGCGCGAATATATTTATATCCACACACTCAAGGGAAAAGTGGTCACCAAGATGGGTATTGGTGAAATTGAAAAAACGTTGCACGAAGGATTTACCCGAATACACCGTTCGTTTTTAGTAAACCTTGCAAAAGTGACTTCTTACAATGCAGAGGAAATATTCATTGATAAAATCTCGTTGCCGATAGGTCCCAACTACAAGAAATCAGTAGAAATCGCTTTTGATAAACTTCAGGTAAAGTAGCCCGAAGTCCTCTGCAAGCATAACAAAAATTGACTGCTACCGTTAGTAGAAGTACAAACTTCATTCTATCGTCCCACCATTACTGGTTTTCTCAACTTTAATTCTAATTCTTTTAAACCATGAAAACAATCCGTAATCTATCGGTAGGGCTTTCTGCTATGTTCCTTACTTCGTGTGCCATCATTAGGCCTGGGCAAATCGGGATGAAACAATCTCTTGGCAAGCTGGATAAAACTCCATTGAATCAAGGAGCATACTTCTTTAATCCTTTCACTACTACAATCAAGAAAATCAATACCCGAACAGTAGAAGCATACAACGAACTTGATGTGCCTACACATGAAGGACTTACAGTAAAGGCTGAAATTGCCTTGCTCTATCATGTGAAAAAAGAAGCAGCAGCTGAGGTATTCGTAAACTATGGTCTTAATTACCAAGACGTGATTGTGGAAAGTAATTTTCATGCCGCGGTACGGCATGTTACAGCCAAATACCTAGCGAAAGAACTTTTTGCCGTTGACCGGAAAAAAATAGAAACTGAAATCACAGACGAAATTTCTACTGGTGTGTGGGATAAAGGTTTTGTAGTGGATGCTGTTTTACTTAAAAGTATTACCATGCCTCCACAAATCTTTCAAGCGGTAGAAAACAAATTGAAGTCT
Organism: Bacteroidota bacterium; assembly: GCA_013285945.1. Taxonomy (GTDB): domain Bacteria; phylum Bacteroidota; class Bacteroidia; order Cytophagales; family Cyclobacteriaceae; genus ELB16-189. Next base: position 96,276 of record JABDGP010000001.1, read on the forward strand.
GAACAAGAGGCTTTGCAAATGGATTTCGTAATTGCCAAACAAAGGAAAGAAGCCGAGCGCATGCAAATTGAAGCCGAGGCGATAAAGA
>JABDGP010000002.1 GCA_013285945.1 Bacteroidota bacterium
ACACAGCGAAGTTGACAAAGGTTCGGTGTTTAGCTTCAAACTCCCCAGATCCAGGGACGATGAAGATTAACATCATTTCTCGTTTATAATCTATTCTGTCGCGTTTGCTCATGTATTTTGAACGAGGGCGTTTTATTCTCATTTTTGCCCTCCTTATCAAATTCCTTGAAACCTCTCAAAATAAATTTCAAAGACCTGATCCTGTTTGAGGACAAGGATTTTATCCTCATCAACAAGCCTCCGTTTGTTTCTACTCTCGAAGACCGTCATGAAGGCGGCAACATTTTAGCATTAGCACGTGAAGTGGAGCCCGATCCACAAGTTTGCCATCGACTGGACAAAGATACTTCAGGTGTGCTGGCTGTTGCCCGTAATCCGGAAGCTTACCGGCACCTGAGCATGCAATTTGAAAACCGCGAAGTGACCAAAACATATCATGCAGTCGCAGATGGGATTCATCATTTTGACAATCGCCTCATGGATGCACCAATTTTAAAACTCAACGATGGCACCGTAAAAATCTCGAAAGAAGGCAAGGACGCGCAGACTTTTTTCACAACCGCACAGAACTTCAAAAACCATACTTTAATCAGATGCAACCCTGTCACCGGGAGAATGCATCAAATCCGCATTCATTTGGCCTTATTAAAAGCCCCGATTACCGGGGATGAAACCTATGGAGGTAAGCCGTTTTTAGTTTCTTCGATCAAACGCGATTTTCATTTGAAAAAATTGACCGACGAACAGCCCTTGATGAAAAGAATGGCATTGCATGCATTTTCGCTGGAATTCGCACTTTTAGATGGCAAAAAGATCACTGTTGAAGCCCCTTATCCGAAGGATATGAAGGCCCTTTTGAAGCAATTAAAGGCCAACCTCCGGTAAAATATTGCCCGCACTTGCATAATCTGCTTTTTGAGCCTACTTTTGTGTCCCTTTTTAAAGGGCAATCTAATTTAAAAGCTAAAAAGTGGATCAGTATAGTTTCAAAACCATTTACGCCAATAATACCACAGCTGAAAAAAACTGGGTATTAGTGGATGCTAAAGACCAAGTGCTTGGCCGCGTGGCCAGCCAGGTAGCCAGCGTATTGCGCGGCAAAAACAAGACCAATTACACACCCCATACCGACATGGGAGACCATGTAATCGTCATTAACGCCGACAAAGTGCGTATGACCGGTAAAAAGTGGAATAACCGCGTAATTTTTACTTATTCAGGATATCCAGGCGGACAGCGCGAGCTTTCTCCTAAAGAAATCAGTGAAAAAAACCCGGCACGTTTAGTGGAACTTTCCGTACGTGGAATGTTGCCAAAAAACACGATGGGTCGTCAATTGTTCCGCAGCTTGCACGTTTATGCCGGCACCGAACATCCGCATACTGCACAGCAACCAAAAGAAATAAAGTTCTGATATGGAGATCATCAACACCATTGGGAGAAGGAAGACCTCGGTAGCCCGGGTTTATGTAAAACCTGGCAAAGGCCAAATCGTGGTCAATGAGCGCGAACTGAAAGATTATTTCCCTTCAGAAATCCTGCAGACTACCGTAAAACAAGCATTGACCATAACAAAGGTTGAAGGCACTTACGATGTGACTGTGAATGTAGAAGGCGGTGGCTCAAAAGGCCAGGCCGAAGCAATCCGTTTAGGTATTGCCCGTGCATTGGTTACTATCAATACCGAAAACCGTCCTGCTTTGAAGAAAGAAGGTCTTCTCACCCGTGATTCACGTATGGTGGAAAGAAAGAAGCCGGGCCGCAAGAAGGCACGCAAGAAATTCCAGTTCAGCAAGCGTTAACAGAAGAAACATGGCAGAGCAAATAACAATACAAAACATGATGGATGCAGGTGTACATTTTGGTCACCTCACCCGCAAGTGGAACCCAAGGATGTCTGAGTACATCTACATGGAGAACAATGGCATCCACCTCATCGATTTGAACAAAACAGCAAAATGCTTAGAAGAGGCTGTTTACTCAATCAAGAACATCGTTCGTTCGGGTCGCAAAATCATGTTCGTAGCTACCAAAAAACAAGCGAAAGACATTGTAGTGTCAGAAGCTACACGTCTGAATATGCCTTATGTAACTGAACGGTGGCTTGGAGGTATGCTCACTAACTTCGCTACTATCCGCAAATCATTGAAAAGATTGTCACAAATCGATAAAATGATGAAGGATGAGTCGTATGAGAATATCACCAAAAAGGAGAAACTCATGTTGACCCGCGAAAAGGCAAAACTTCAAAAGCAGTTGGGTGGTATAGCTGACTTGAACCGCTTACCGGCAGCCTTGTTTGTAATTGACGTAAAGCGCGAGCACATTGCCGTAGCCGAAGCACAGAAGTTGAATATCCCGGTTTATGCAATGGTGGATACCAACTCGGATCCTTCCAACATTGATTTCCCGATTCCTGCCAATGACGATGCCTTTAAATCGATTTCTTTGATCACCAATTATATTGGCAAGTCAATTGAAGAAGCATTGATGGAGCGCAAGAAAGACAAAGAAGAAGCGGGACAGAAAAAAGAAGAAGACGAGAAGCGCAAAGTAGACGAGACCGTAGAAAGCCATTAAAATCAGGCCATTGCCGATTAATATTCAGATGAACATCGGTGAGAGCCGGTGTTCATTTTGTTTTCTCCCAAGTCAAAATAAATAAATTATAAATCGATAAAATTCTAATACACATGATCACAGCACAAGATGTAAATAAGCTCCGCACCATGACTGGCGCAGGCATGATGGATTGTAAAAAAGCATTAACCGAAGCCAATGGCGATTTTGAGAAAGCCGTTGAGATATTAAGAAAAAAGGGCCAGAAAGTATCCGCCAGCCGTTCTGATAAAGATGCCAAGGAAGGATCTGTTTTTGTAAAAACTTCAGATGATAAAAAAGAAGCCGTATTAATTGCATTGAACTGCGAAACCGACTTTGTAGCCAAGAATGAAGAATTTCAGAGCTTGGGCAAGATGATTGCAGAAACCGCATTCGCGAAAAAACCTGCTGATACCGAAGCCTTGATGAATGAAAAGGTTGGAAATCTCACTATTCGTGAAAAAATTACCGAACTGGTAGGAAAAATCGGCGAAAAGCTGGAGATCAGTTCGTTTGTACACATGAAAGGTGAGGCAGTTGTGCCCTACATCCACGCCGGCAGCAAGCTCGGTGTGCTTGTTTCCTTGAAAGGCGTGAACGGAAAAGATGTAACCGATGCCGGCAAAGACGTAGGTATGCAAATTGCAGCAATGAATCCAGTTGCTGTTGATGAAACCAATGTTGACAAAACGGTTATTGAAAAAGAATTGGAGATTGCCAAAGCCCAGATTTTAGCTGAGGGCAAACCCGCAAATATGGTCGATAAAATTGCTGCAGGAAAACTCCAGAAGTTTTTCAAAGACAATACTTTGGTCCACCAAGCTTTTGTAAAAGATAGCTCAAAGACAGTAGCCCAATATCTCGACAGTATATCAAAAGGACTTGCTGTTGCGGAATTCAAGCGTGTAGCTATCGGATAAAAACAATTTTAGGATATGATTGCAAGGCCGTTCGAAAGAGCGGCCTTTTTTATTTGTAAGGAAATGAAACTAAATCTGGTTCTCTTGAACCCTTCAGGGATCGATCTTCAAAAGGTAAGAACGCATTTACACTCTCATTCTCGGACGTTTTCAAAAACACAATCATTGCGGAGGTACATTTTCAAAACGGGAAAATATTAAATGGTCAATCAAGAAAGTCTGTACTGTTCTATTTTGTGTTCTATGCAAATGGGGAAATAAAAAATGTTTTTACATCGGAGATTCAAAATTTTCATCTGAAATAAAACCAATTTTCCAATGATCCACCTTTGGTCATAATACATTGCTGGCGTAGTCATCAAATTATTATCTTTGCAACCGTTTTCGGTAAGGTTTTGTGATTCTTAAATCATAGATTCTTTACTAGACTCAATCAAATTGGTAAATTCAAAAAAATCGTAAATCATAAATTACAATGGCTTACATCGAACCTGCCCCAATTCTTGACAAAGAGAATCCTTTTGAAGCAATGATGTCACGTTTCCGTACGGCCTCTCAGATTTTAGGGCTTGAAGAAGAAGTGTATAACGTATTGAAAAATCCAGCCAAGCAGGTGATTGTGTCTCTTCCTGTAACTATGGATGACGGAAGTATCAAAGTATTTGAAGGCTATCGTGTTATTCACTCAACAATACTTGGTCCTTCAAAGGGTGGCATTCGCTTTGACCCTAACGTAAATATTGACGAAGTGAAAGCGCTAGCTGCATGGATGACATGGAAATGTGCCGTGGTTGACATTCCTTACGGCGGAGCCAAAGGTGGTGTTGCTTGTAATCCCCGCGAAATGTCATCGGGCGAAATCGAACGCTTAATGAGAGCTTACACTCAATCGATGATGGATGTGTTTGGCCCCGATCAGGACATTCCGGCACCCGATATGGGTACCGGCCCCAGAGAAATGGCGTGGCTAATGGACCAATACTCGCGCAACAAGGGAATGACAGTTTCTGCTGTTGTAACCGGAAAGCCAATCGTCATGGGCGGTTCACTGGGCAGAACAGAAGCTACCGGTCGAGGAGTAATGGTATCTGCACTTGCCGCTATGGAGAAGTTAAAAATCAATCCGTACAAAGCCACCTGTGCTGTGCAGGGATTTGGTAATGTGGGCTCATGGGCAGCAAGGTTGTTGCACGAACGTGGCTTGAAAGTACAGGCGATCAGTGACCTTGCCAGTGCCTATTTCAATGCTGACGGAATCGACATTGAGGCTGCCGTAAAATATCGTGATTCCAACAAAGGCTCACTCGATGGCTTCACAGGAGCTGAAAAAATCAGTGGAAATGAAATCCTCACTTTGCCTGTGGATGTACTCGTCCCGGCGGCCACTGAAGATGTAATTACTGGAAACAACGCAGGGAAAATTCAAGCTAAGCTAATTGTGGAGGGGGCCAACGGGCCAACCTCATCTAAAGCCGATAGCATTATCTATGAAAAAGGAATCAATGTGGTTCCTGATATTTTGGCGAATGCCGGTGGCGTAACCGTTTCATACTTTGAATGGGTGCAAAACAGATTGGGCTACAAGTGGACAGCTGAACGCGTGAATCGTAGAAGTGACCGGATTATGAAAGATGCTTTTGACAACGTCTATAAAACGGCAACTGAGTATAAAGTCTCCTTGCGTATCGCAGCCTATATGGTCGCGATCGATAAAGTGGCTAAGACCTATAAGTTCCGCGGAGGATATTAAGAATGCAGATTTTAGATTCTATCGAGCATCTAAAATCATAATTCTCAAATCTAAAATCATCTCATGACAATCCACAAAGAAGGCAGAACACTACTATTCGTTTCGTTAATCATTTTGGTTGGCATTATCTGGCTGGCCGATTATTTCCTGCACCCCTGGGGCGATGTATTGCGTAACATCATCATTGGTGTTTCACTGGTTTTCTATCTGATACTTTTACAGTTCTTCAGAAGCCCTGTTTTCGAAGTTCAAAAAAATGATAAGCAAGTGCTTGCCCCAGCCGATGGCAAAGTTGTTGTGATCGAGGAAACCGAAGAAACTGAATATCTGAAATCAAAACGCAAGCAGGTTTCTATTTTTATGTCGCCAGTAAACGTGCATGTGAACCGAATGCCTGTGGGAGGAACAATTTCATATTCCAAGTACCATCCCGGAAAATACCTGGTGGCATGGCACCCTAAATCAAGTACTGAAAACGAACGTACCACCATTGTGGCAAAAATGAAAAACGGAAATGAAATCCTTTTCCGTCAAATAGCCGGTGCACTTGCGCGCAGAATCAAGTGGTATGTGAAGGAGGGACAGTCACTTCAACAGGGTGAAGAATTTGGATTTATTAAATTCGGATCACGCGTAGATATTTTTCTTCCTTTGGATGCAAAAATCACTGTAGCAATTGGGGAGGTCACCAAAGGCGGACGCACAGTAATTGCTGAATTGGCTTAGTATTCCTCATTAATAGAAATATAATCTAACGCTAACAACTGTTATAAACAGCTGAAGGCGTACCTTTGAGGCAATGTTTCAGCAAGAATCTGAAGTAAGAGTTGATTTTTAAAAGCTTATGAATCTCAATCTCAAATTTGCTCCCGGACGCACTGATTTTTTTTCTACCCTTACTCAGCGAGTCAATTTCTATTTCAAAACAAACAACATAGAGCGTACTGCCAATCGGGAGATGGTTATAAAAACGGTCTTTATGTTTTCGCTCTTTCTAATCCCCTATTTCATACTTATCAGCGGAGCGATAACCAACCTGTGGATGATGTTTGGATTGTGCCTCATTATGGGACTAGGCACCGCGGGCATTGGCCTTTCGGTAATGCACGATGCAAATCACGGCTCCTATTCAACCAAAAATTGGGTGAACAATTTATTAGGCATTTCTCTGAATCTTATTGGCGGACACGCCCTAAATTGGAAAGTGCAGCACAATGTCTTGCATCATACCTACACAAACGTACACGACGTAGACGAAGACATAAGCCCGCGAGGCGTACTTCGCATGGCGCCAAGCTCGCCATGGCGACCCATGCACCGTTACCAGTATGTGTACGCATGGTTTTTATACGGCTTGTTGACCTTCGTGTGGGTTATTTTTAAAGATTTTTCAAGATTGATAAAATATGAAAAAGAAGGTTTGCTTAAGAAACAGAAGACAACCGCTACCAATGAATGGATAGCAGTAGTCATTTCAAAGGTTCTTTACATATCATACATTTTTGTGCTACCGATGATCGTATTGCCGGTAACCTGGTGGCAAGTGCTGATCGGATTTTTTGCAATGCATTATGTATCGGGCTTTATCCTTGCAATAATTTTTCAGCCCGCACACGTAATTGATGGAACAGAATACCCAATAGCCGACGATCAGGGAAATCTTGAGAATAACTGGGCTATTCACCAATTGCATACAACCACAAATTTCGGTCATAAAAACAAACTACTCTCCTGGTATGTAGGCGGATTAAATTATCAGGTAGAGCATCACCTCTTCCCAAATGTCTGCCACGTGCATTATAGAAAGTTGGCTCCCATTGTTGAGCAGACTGCCAGGGAATTTGGCTTGCCTTACAAATCGAAAGAAACATTTATGGAAGCTTTGGTTGCTCACGGCAAGTTGATGAAAGAGCTTGGTGTCAAGCCTGACTTTACACCATCAATGAGTGTCGCCTAAAATTATTTTTGACGCTTCCGAAAAATCTGTGGCTTGAAAGTCCGCCTTTTGGCTTTCTTCTATTTCGTCTCCAATCTGGATTGTTTTTATTCCCATCCTTCTGGCAGGTAGGATATCTCGACCTCGGTCACCAACCATCCAGGATGCGTTTGTATCAATATTAAATTTAGCGATAGCTTTTTCAAAGAGAAGTGTGCCGGGTTTACGCCCCAACGACTCTGTCACTGAAGGATGGTAGGGCGAAAAATAAAAATGATCAATCAAATTGCCGCTCTGCCGCTGAAAATACCGATGGCATTCCTCCATCTGTTGTTGACTGTACAATCCTTGGGCTATCCCCGACTGGTTAGTAACAACGATCAGCAAGTAACCTTCCGTTTTTAATCTCTTCAGTCCTTCGATAACGCCAGGTAAGATTTTAAAATTTTCGATTTGATAAGTATAATTTGGGTTGTCCTCGTTGAGCACTCCGTCGCGATCTAGAAAAACACAAGGTTTCATTGGCTGATGAATTGATTTGGTCTAAAAGTTAATTCGTAAAATACCACAAAGTAAATGACAATGCACGGTATGGTTTTTACTGCCCATGGATCAAAATAATTTTCTTGAATAAATCCTGGGAATAAATCGGTAGGCGACAATGAAGTGAAGACCAAAGCCATAAGTGTTAATGCAATCTTCCATTGTTGAGCCAACCCTGATGAAACATACCAAAGGCCAATTCCCGTAAAGGCAATAATGAATGTGGGAGACTCAACCTTGTGATTGAATATTACCATCCACAACAAAATCATCGCGAGCATCAACAACCGAAATCTATTATCGGTGTAAAATCGAATTCTGATCATGGAAATAAGGAATAAGAAAACGCCAGTTATCAGGACCAAATTCTGCGCGAGTTTTACTCCAAGCCAAATATTAATTACACTTACAAGCGAAAGTAAATTGGGTACATAATCGCTTTGCAAAAGCACCCACCAACTCTCGTAACAGCCTTGCAACTGCGATGCACTTATGATCAATAAAGGCAGTACAGCCAAAACAATCATTGCGGCAATTGAATAGCCAATCATCTTCCAGCGTTGTGGATAGAGCAGACAAAGTGCAAAGGCAAACAATCCGAATATTTTGATATACACCGTTAGCGCAATGCAGAAGCAAGCCCAAATGAATCTTTCCTTTTCCATTAGGGCGAAAGCAAGAACAATTAAACCTGTAACAAGGGCATTGCTTTGCGAATTTTGCAGGCTTGTAAACAATTCAACAGTAGCCAACAAGTAAATAGTGTTCCTTAGCTGAAGCGATATCCCTGTCAAAAGTCTTACCCCAAAAAATAGAGCAAGCGCATTGATTAGGTTCCAAAGGAGCAGCCCCAATCCGTCAGGTAAACAAGCAAGCACGCCAAACAGAAGCGCAAACGTAGGGCTGTATTTATAGAGATCCCAATATTCATTCGAATAGAAAGAGTATAAGTCTTTTCCTTCAATGAGGTGAAAAAAGGATTGTTTGAAAATCAGATAATTATTATACCCAGTATAATCATATGGCAAGTCGCTAAATTTCTTCACACCGCCATAGTATGCCTGAACAGTGGCAATTATCGCTAACAAAGCATAGATAATCAGGAAAGTCCAAGGCCTGTTCAGAAAAAAATCTTTTAGTTTTCTATACATCCGAATGAATCAAAAATGATACTTTAGCTTTCTAAAATCTTTGCACGTGAGCAATGCACTCGTAATTGTACCAACTTACAACGAAAAAGAGAATATCGTCCAAATCATACAAGCGGTGATGGGGCAACCCAAAGACTTTCACTTGTTGATCATTGACGACAATTCACCCGATGGCACCGCTGCTCTAGTCAAAGGCATGCAAAATACTTACAATACGCCCATTGAAACAAAGCTTCATTTGTTGCAGCGGGCCGGAAAGTTAGGGTTGGGAACGGCCTATATCGAAGGCTTCCGCTTCGCTATAAAAAATGGCTATGAATTTGTTTTGGAAATGGATGCGGATTTTTCTCATGACCCGCGTGATTTGCAGCGCCTGTATTTAGCCTGCTCCGAAAAAGGAAATGATTTAGCAGTCGGCTCTCGTTACTCCACTGGTGTGAATGTAGTAAACTGGCCAATGAGCCGCGTTCTACTTTCTTATTTCGCCAGCCGGTACGTGAGGCTGATTACAGGCATCCCCATTCACGATACCACCGCGGGTTTTGTTTGTTACAGGAAGCGCGTACTAGAAAAAATTCCGTTGGATAAAGTGAAATTCGTTGGCTATGCATTTCAAATCGAAATGAAATTTCTCACGTGGAAATACGGTTTCAAAATCACGGAAGTGCCTATTGTCTTTACAGACAGAACCCTGGGTCAATCCAAAATGTCAGTCGGGATTTTTAAAGAAGGATTTCTGGGTGTACTTCAGATGACTGTGCGGAGTTGGTTCAAAAAATACAACTAACCTGTCAATCAAACCTGATAGCCTGTACCGGTCTGATACGAGTAATAAACCGGGTTGGCAATAATAGCACCAGCGACACCACAGCAAAAACGACAAGGTTCAAAATAATCACGGTAGGCCAGTCCCATTGAATCGGCACATAACTCATATAATAATCATGCGGATTGAGCCTCAGCAAATGAAACTGATACTGTAAGAAACAAAAACCAAGGCCAATCAAGTTGCCGTACATCAACCCTTTGGCGATCAGATTCATTCCATTAAAAATAAAAACTGAACGAATTAATTTATTCTGAGCACCCATCGCTTTGAGCAAGCCTACCATCGGAATGCGCTCCATTACTAAAATCAAAATGACCGAAATCATGTTTACGCTCACCACAATTAAAATAATTCCCAGCAATATCCGCACTTGTCTCTTTACTAAATCGAGCCATTCAAAAACCTGAATATATTTATCACGCACAGTTTCAATATTTAGGTCGTAATCCATCGATTCTCCAATTTGCTGTTGAGCTTCATCCAAAACTGCCTGATCAAAGTCAAATTTGTAATTCCATAAGGCCAATGCGGTTCTTGAAAATTTATTTGGCTCTTCGGGGTTATCGATGACACGTTCGCGAATTGCTTCCCAATAAGAATTTATATCATTCTTCCGCAATTGATACGAATTGAAATGATTGAAATCAATTAATACCTCCAGTCCACCAGCCTGATTGGAAGCCCATCCATTTAATTGTTGCACCAGCCTGATATCGCCAAGCACTACTTTACTGTCAAAGTAATCCGAAAGGTTGGTCTCATAAATACCAACAATTTTAAGTTTACGAAAACGTGGAGGGTTTTGAAAAAAATGCAAGATAATAGCATCGCCCACCTTAGCATTAATTTTATTTGCTATGGTACTGCTGATTACAATGTCATGAGAATAGCCTGAATCAGGGAAAGACAAAAATTTTCCTTGAACCAGGTTTTCTTTAAAAGCTTTCTGGTTAAAATTTTTGCCCACACCCTTGAAAACAATTCCCATCACCTCATTTTCGGTTTTGATGAGACCGGCTTTGTGGCTATACTCTTGCACATGTTTTACAAAAGGAAATTTTTCGGGGTGTTGATACAAATCGATTGTATAGTCAAACGACTGCTCAGCCACAGCATTATTCATTGTGAATTTTGTAATAAGCAAGTGGTTACTGAACGAATAAATCTTTTCCTTAACAGCATTTTGAAAGCCTCGCATAATCAAAAACGAAACGATGGCAGCTGCCAACCCAATCGCGATACTACCGACTGCCACTTTATGAATCGTAGAAGAGAAACTTCCCGCTGTAGTGACCCGTATCCTTTTAGATATGAAATATGAAAGGTTCAATTGGATGAGTTACCTTGCAAAATAATCAAAAGGAAAGTGATTCCGGCCATGAATTTAAGAGTCAACATCGCATTGATAATCCTGCTGCTATTGCTAGTCAACCTGTCGTTCGCACAATCTAAGACTAAAATTGTAACGGGAGCAGAGCAGGTCGACAAACTCTTGCCAATGATCAAAGGCAAATCGGTAGCTCTAATGGTGAATCCTACGTCTGTAATCGGGCGAACTCATCTCGTTGATTCATTATTAAAGCTAAAAATCAACATCAAAAAAATACTTGCAGTCGAACACGGGTTCCGTGGCAGCGCCGATGCCGGCGAAACCATTAATAATGTGATTGATGCTGCCACCGGTTTGCCTGTAGTTTCTCTTTATGGAAAAAATAATAAACCTACAGCCGAACAATTGGCCGATGTAGATATAGTCATTTTTGATATTCAGGATGTTGGAGTCAGATTTTTTACATACATCAGTTCGCTTCATTATCTGATGGAGGCCTGTGCTGAGAATTCAAAAAAATTGATTGTACTCGATCGGCCTAATCCCAACGGCAGCTATGTTGACGGTCCGGTACTTGACCTTGAATTGAGATCTTTTGTAGGGATCCATCCAATCCCTATCGTGCATGGGCTTACTGTGGGAGAACTCGCTCAAATGATCAATGGCGAGGGCTGGCTTGCAGAGGGGAAAAAATGCGATTTGCAAATCATTGCATTGAAAAACTACGACCACGATAAAAAATATTCTTTGCTTATAAAGCCATCGCCGAACCTGCCTAATGATCATGCCATTGCGTTGTATCCGTCTACTTGTTTATTTGAGGGAACTATAATGAGTGTAGGTCGTGGTACCAAAACACCATTTGAAATTGTAGGGCATCCGATGCTGAAAAATGAAACGTTCAAGTTCAAACCGGAAAGTATCGAAGGCATGTCAAAAAATCCATTGTATGAAAACCAAGTATGTTATGGGATTGATTTACGGAATGAAAAAATAAAAGGCCAGCTCTCATTAATGCACCTTATCAAGTTTTACAACGAATTTCCAGATAAGGAAAAAGAAAAGTTTTTTACTAGTTACTTTGATAAGCTTGCGGGAAATAAAATATTAAAAGATCAAATCAAAAAAGGCATGAGCGAAGAAGAAATTCGTGATTCATGGAAGAAGGAATTGAAAGAATACAGGGAGAAAAGAAAAAAATATTTGTTATATCCTTAAATCAAAAATGACGAAGACTGAAAAAGTAAATGACATCTTAAAAATACTTGACACGTATTTTCCAAACCCTGAAGTTCCTTTACAGCATAAAGACGCTTACACTCTTTTAATTTCCGTCTTGCTTTCGGCACAATGTACTGATGAACGCGTGAACAAAACCACTCCCGCGCTTTTCAAAATGGCCGACAATCCTTTTGACATGATGAAGTTCTCTGCAGATGAGATTCGTGAAGTCATTAAGCCCTGTGGGCTTTCGCCAATGAAGTCAAAAGGTATTGCAGGGCTCTCAAGGATTTTGGTAGAAAAATACAAAGGTCAAGTGCCTTCCACTTTTGAGGAACTGGAAGAGTTACCCGCCGTTGGCCACAAGACTGCCTCGGTAGTGATGACACAATGGTTCGGTATCCCTGCTTTTCCGGTCGATACACATATTCACAGGCTGGCTCACCGCTGGGGATTATCCAATGGTAAGAGTGTGGAGCAAACTGAAAAAGATTTGAAAAGATTAATACCGGAAAAAAAATGGAACAAGGTGCACCTTCAAATCATTTATTTTGGCAGACAATACTGCCCCGCACGCGGACATATGTGGAGCGAGTGCCCGATTTGTAAAAAATATATGCCGAAAGGATTGAGAGACTAATTTATTTGCTGATTACGTGAAATGAATACACTTCGAATCATCTTCATGGGCACGCCTGAGTTTGCAGTGCCAAGTTTGGAAATACTCATTGAAAATAAATTTAATGTTGTAGCTGTAATCACTGCCCCCGACAAACCACAAGGCCGTGGTCAAAAATTAACAGCCTCTCCTGTAAAAGATTGCGCTCTAAAATATTCCATTCCGGTTTTGCAGCCTACAAATCTAAAATCCGAGGAATTTTTATCTGAACTAAAAGGTCATCAAGCCAACCTGCAAGTAGTTGTTGCTTTTCGAATGTTGCCTGAAGCGGTTTGGGCAATGCCTGCCATCGGCACATTTAATTTACACGCCTCGCTCCTGCCACAATATCGCGGAGCTGCACCCATCAACTGGGCAATCATTAATGGAGAAAAGGAGACAGGCGTCACTACTTTCTTTTTAAAGCATGAAATTGATACTGGCAGCATTATTTATCAGGAAAAAGAAGCAATCAATGACACTGACGATGCAGGGAGCCTTTACGCACGATTGATGCACAAAGGAGCTGCATTGGTATTGAAAACAGTGAAGGCCATTGAACAAGAGAATTATCCCACGCAACCGCAAAGCGAAATTGCGCTGATAAAGCATGCTCCTAAAATATTTAAAGAAACTTGTGAAGTGAACTGGAATCAACCGGCTGACGCTGTTAGGAATTTTGTGCGAGGGCTCAGTCCCTATCCTGCGGCCTGGACAACCCTCAATGGGAAGGTCTTTAAACTTTTTCTAAGTCAATCGACAGTTGACGGTCGGCAGTCTACTATCAATCCGGGAGAAATTGAAACTGACAACAAAACATTTCTTCGAATTAAAACTCAAGACGGATGGCTGTCCGTACTTGAGCTTCAACCCGAAGGGAAAAAGAGGATGAAGATTGAGGAATTTTTTAGAGGGAACAGAATTAATTAATAAGAGTCAGCAATCACACTTTTATAGTTTTCCATTTCCCCATTCTGAAAATATAAATCCCGGCAAGGGCAATAGCAGACTCTGCAATAGCAATGGCCGAATAAACTCCATTCGGACCAAAATCTAATCGGATTGCCAACAAATAGGCTAAAGGAATTTGAAAACACCAAAACCCAAAAAAGTTGAGCAGTGTTGGGGTCTTAGTATCTCCTGCTCCATTAAAGGATTGCGTGATCACCATTCCATAACCATAAAAAAGGTAGCCAAACGCAACTATCTGAAGGCACTGGGTACCATTAGCGATCACCGTTTCATCAGATGAGAAAAAACGAAGGATCGGGGCTGACAAAAACAAGAAAATTACCATTACAAAACCCAGAAATACCATATTGTACAGTCCAGTTTTCCAAACTGATTTTTCTGCGCGCTCCGGTTGACCAGCACCCAGATTTTGACCAACCAACGTTGCCGCGGCATTGGCCATACCCCACGAAGGCAGAATTGTAAAAACGATCACCCGAATAGCTATCGTATATCCTGCCATTGCCGCGCTTCCGAAGTGTGAGATTATCCGTGCTAAAAAAACCCAGCTCGCAGAAGAAATCAAAAATTGCCCCGTGCTTCCTGCAGATACTTTAAGTACTTGCACGATAATCTTCCAGTCAATCTTGAAGTTTCTGGTATTCATCTTTACAATGCTCTTTCCAAAGAATAAATAATAGATCTGAAAGGCAACACCAATCCCACGACCTATGTTAGTTGAGATTGCTGCACCTTCTACACCAAAGGCGGGAACAGGTCCAAAACCAAAAATAAAAATCGGGTCGAGAACTATATTGATAAGGTTAGCTAGCCATAAAGCACGCATTGCGATAGCCGCATTGCCTGCACCACGAAAAATTCCATTGATCAAAAAAAGCATCATGATGGTAATATTGCCGGTGAGCATCCAAAATGTAAAACCTGAGCCCACCTGAATAACCGATTCCGATGCGCCCATCAACCTCAGTAATTCTTTATGAAAAAACAATCCTGAAACCGAAATGAGAACAGATGAAACGACACCTACCAAAATTGCCTGCACACCAGCCACAGCTGCACTTTCGGGATCTTTCTCTCCTACCCTTCGGGCAACTAATGCCGTGGCGCCCATACTTACGCCCCACGCCAGCGAATAAACCAAGGCCAATAAAGATTCGGTAAGACCAATGACTGCCACTGCATCACTATTATTCAGCCGGCTGACAAAGAAAATGTCGACCACGGCAAAAACGGATTCCATGGCCATCTCTAAAATCATTGGCACAGACAAAAGAAAGATTGCACGGTTGATACTGCCTTCGGTGAAGTTCTCTTCCCCGCCTTTCACGGCCATTTTAAATAACTGAATGAATGAATTAATTTGTTTGGAATAACCCATGATTGAAACTGACTTTAGTAATAGAAAATTAAAACCTATCCTTTGGTTTTGAGCCAAAGGCGCACCACGTTATCTCTGAGATAAGTGGAATTAGAATGTCAGCTTCATAGGCGTTTCTGAAAAGAAAGTGTAAAGCTAAACCTTTTTTCTAAATCACTTTAGGTAATGATCAGGCAATGGGAAGCCTGTGTTTTCGGCACACCAGAAGATAGTGACAACATAATACCTCGTCCCGTCATAAAAAAGCTGGATGCTGTTAATTCCACGGTTAGTGACAGGGCCGTCTTTCTTCTCCTTGGTTTCGTAGGTACTGAAAATATGAACGAGCGTCCCATAGGTTTCTATCTTGTGATGAAGTTCGCGTTCAAAAAAGCCCGTAGCAATCCTTGAGCTAAACAGCTGAACATATTCATCGGGGGTCAGCGATTTTATTGTCAATTCACTTTTATCACTTTTCCGTGTAGGAATTAGTCGCGCTTCGGGCTTGAATAAATTCTTAAACCGATCCCAGTCGCGAGGTGTGTTCGGATCGCCAGAGATAACGTCATATAATGCGGCAATAATGGCGTCAGCTGATTTTACATCGGCCGAATAGTCTTTTTGGGCCATCGTCAGGTTAGACATAGTCAGGAAAAGCGCAGGAACAATTATCCGTTTCATAAATACTGATTTTATAAAAGAAAGGTAAGAAATTTCTTAATCGCTATTTTTGCAAAAATGACCACCCCAAAATATTCCATCATTGTGCCGGTTTATAAC
This sequence comes from Bacteroidota bacterium, assembly GCA_013285945.1. GTDB lineage: Bacteria > Bacteroidota > Bacteroidia > Cytophagales > Cyclobacteriaceae > ELB16-189. The sequence goes on from JABDGP010000002.1 coordinate 16,049, forward strand.
CGACCACAAGAATTGGACGATCTCCTTCACAGCCTGACACTACAGGAGTACACCGATTTTGAAGTGCTGATCATCGAAGACGGATCAACCATTACCAGCGAAAAGGTCTTTGAAAAATACACTAAACAATTATCCATTCATTATTTCTTTAAACAGAATTCAGGACCTGGCCCAAGCCGTAATTTTGGTTTTGAAAAAGCACGAGGCGACTATTTCATTGTTTTTGACAGCGACTGCCAAATTCCGGCGGGCTATCTGGTTTCTGTAGAACAGACTTTGAAGTCTGGCACTGTGGATGCCTTTGGAGGACCCGATCGTGGCCACCAAAATTTTACCGCGCTTCAACAGGCCATGGCCTTCACGATGTCATCAATGCTAACAACCGGTGGCATCCGTGGGGGAAAATCAAAAAACTTTCAGCCACGTAGTTTTAACATGGGGATCAGTAAAGAAGCATATAAGAAGATTGGAGGTTTTCAATTTGATCGTTTTGCCGAAGACATCGAGCTGAGCATCAGAATGAAAAAATTTGGCCTTCGTGTTGAGCTAATTCCCGGAGCATTTGTTTACCACCAAAGGCGTGCTACGCTTAATGAGTTTTTTAAACAAGTTTCTAATTTTGGCAAAGGCCGGGTATTGGTAGGTCGGGCTCATCCGGGTGAAATAAAATTCGTGCATTGGTTTCCATCCCTTTTTCTTATTGGACTGATATTTATCATTCTGCTCGCTCTGTTCACCAAATTTTGGGCTGGAATAGGATTGGCATGCTATGCTTTTTATCTAATAGCGGTTGCTATCGATGCTTACCGCAAAACCTCTTCTTTGCTGATAGCTGCCTTAGTTATCCCCTCGGCATTTGTTCAAATGATGGGCTATGGATGGGGCTTTTTGAGGGAGAAATTCAGCTTTTGAATGTGGTAACCTCTATTTCCTGCTTGGAAAATTGAGATTTTATTAGATATTTTAAATCGCTAAAGCTATACCGATGATTAAAACCTATGCGTGTGTTCTATTAATTACCTCGTCTTTCTTGTCTGTTGCGCAGAACACACAGCCAACCAACGTACTTCCCAAAGGCCATTATGTAGTGATCGCGGCATTCTCTCCCAATCATGAAGATTATGCAACAAAATTGATTGCAAAACTGAACAAAGATGGGCTACAGGCCAAATACGCATTCAATCCCACACGCAAATACTGGTACGTTTACCTCAACCAATGTTCCAATGTCGCCGAGTGTGTAAGCCAGGCTACTAAAATACGGGGTGAAGGTGTGTTTCCTGAAGCATGGGCCTGGAGTCAGACAGAAGTTGTTTCTGTAAAGCCAGAGCCTGAAGTTCAGAAGACTCCTGATCCGGTTGTAGTCGAAAAAGTTGAAGAGCCCAAAGTGGAGCAGCCAATCGTAGAAGAGAAAAAAGAAATAGTAACAGAAGTGGTTGAGAATCCTCCAGCCAAGCCTGTGTATCTTCCTCAAACACTAAATAACACACCGGTTTTTTTAAGCTTGTATAACACTACTAACAATGAAGTAATTGATGGAGATGTTGATGTGATTGATACCGAGCGCAGCAAACTCATTAGTAAAGTGCAAGGCAATACCTACATATCGCTTCCAAACCCTGGTTCTAAAACCGGCCAGCTTTCATTGATGAGCAATACCTTTGGTTATAGAAAAGAACAACTGGAGCTTAATTATAAAAACACAGAGGCAGACACAGTCAAACCTTATGTGTCTTTGATAGGAAATTTTTATATGATCAATTTTGGGCTGTCCAAAATTCAAAAAGGCGACATCTCTACACTATACAATGTCTATTTCTTCAACGATGCAGTAGTTATGCTGCCCGAATCAAAATATCAGCTGAACAGCCTGTTGAAGATGATGACCGAAAACCCAAAGATGAAAATCACACTTCATGGTCATACCAATGGCAATGGACGTGGAAAGATCATTTATATGGGGCCAAGCAAAGACTTTTTTGGTATGACCAAAGACGTAGTCAATGGAACCGGGTCAGCCAAAGAACTATCTGCGGCAAGAGCTGAAACTATCCGCCAATGGCTTATTTCACAGGGTATCGCAGATAATCGTATCAATGTTAAAGGTTGGGGCGGTGGCCGAATGATTCATGACAAGAACAGTGCCTATGCTCGCAAGAATATCCGCGTAGATGTAGAAGTAACAGAGGATTAATTAGCTTTTAGTTTCATTTCTCTCGCCCATATTGCGTGGATGCCAGTATTTTACATTATGCCTTCCTTGGAAAATTGAAGTTTTATTAGATAATTTTGATTAAACAAGTCTAATAAAATATGGCTAAATTCTACAGTTGCGCTTTAATCAGTCTCTGCATTTTGTTGCCTTCTGCTTATCGCAGCTACGCACAATCATCAATTAGCCCACTGCCAAAAGGTTACTATATAGTTGTGGCAGTTTATCGCTCCGGTCAGGAGAGTTATGCCCAGCGCTACTCGTCAAAGTTGAATGATGGCGGTTTGCATACAGCCTATGGATCTGACAAAAAGTATTGTTACGTTTATTTGAACCAGTATTCTGATTTCACTGAATCTGTAAAGCAAATGCTAAAGGTAAGAACCGACGGAGCTTTTGCTGATGCATGGGTTTATACGATCAGGGAAGGCTCAGCAACCAACGATACGCCTGTAACTGTAGCCAAAACCGAATCTCAACCTCAAAAAACAGCTCCACAACCTGTAGTCAAGGTTGAAGAAAAGAAAATGGAGCAGAAGGCTGCAGTGCAAGAACAAAAAGCCGTAGTGCAAGCCACCGAAGAGAAAAAAGTTGACACCACATCTGTTGTTACAGAAGTGATCGACAACCCACCTGCCAAACCCGTATATCTTCCACAGACACTCAGGAATACACCTGTTTTCTTAAGTCTTTTTAATTCTACCGACAACAAAATAATTGATGGAGATATTGAAGTGATTGACACCGAGAACGGAAAGCTTATCGCCAAGGTCAAAGGCAATACCTACGTAACACTTCCCAACCCCGGCACCAAGTCTGGAAGAATTACACTCATAAACAATACGTTTGGGTTTCGCAAAGAACAACTTGAACTCAGTTACAAAAACACAGAAGCTGATACAGTTCAACCTTACGTATCACTGGTTGGCAATTTCTATATGGTCAACTTTGGACTAGCCAAGATTCATAAAGGTGATATTTCAACATTATATAATGTCTATTTCTACAATGATGCGGCGGTAATGTTACCTGAGTCAAAATACCAGTTGAACAGCTTGCTACAGTTGATGAATGAAAACGCCAAGTTTAAAATTGTTTTGCATGGTCATACTAATGGCGGTGGTGGCGGTAAAATTACTTACATGGGTCCGAGCAAGGATTTCTTCAACATCACAAAGGACGCAGTTCAGGGGTCTGGCTCTGCTAAAGAACTGTCGGAAGCAAGAGCCAATACCATTCGCGAATGGCTCATGGCACAAAAAATAGACGAAAGCAGGATTACGGTAAAAGGATGGGGAGGAAGCCGGATGATTCACGACAAGAACAGCCTTCATGCCCGTAGAAATATTCGCGTAGACGTGGAAGTAGTGGACGAATAGCCTTACCTCGTTATTTCAAATGAGGTAAATCCTTTCACAGCGCCTTCAGAGACTTTAATTTGATCTACGCTGGCTCGAGCTGGCCCCTGTGCACACCACTCCAAAAATTTGTTCAAGGTATCTTCATTGCTTTCTGCTTCTATGTAAACGTCTCCATTAGCTTCATTGCAAACAAATCCCTTTACCCCTAATCGATCGGCTTGCTCTCTTGTGGACGCCCGGAAATAAACACCCTGTACTTTGCCTGAAACACGGATGTTGAAATGCTTCATCTTTACTTAGAAAATATAGTCGGTACTCAGAAACGCTGATTCACGGTTGCGAATAATGTTGCCAATTATCTTCTTATTGTCATCCGTGATTTTGGTAGCCACCAACGTACGGATTGAAAAGGAGCGCAAGGCATCCGTCACTGATAATGTACCTTCGGCTGAATCTTTTCTGCCATTGAACGGGAATGTGTCTGGCCCACGCTGGCATTGTGTATTAATATTAATACGACCTACCTGATTGGAGAAAGCATCGATAAGGTGAGCTATTTTCTTTGAGTCTTTGCCAAAAATGCTCAACTGCTGACCAAAGTTTGAGTTGAGCACATATTCGATTATTTCATTGTCGGTTTCATACGACCGAATGGGTATCACAGGCCCAAACTGCTCTTCGGAATATACTTTCATTTTATCATTAACAGGAAACAACACGGCAGGATAAAAAAATGTATGAAGTATTTCGCCACCGTTGGCATTCATAACTTTTGCGCCATGTTGAATCGCATCGTCAACCAGATCATTAAGATAGGCCGTCTTTCCGGGTTCTGGCACAGGGGTCAATGCTACGCCGGCATCCCACGGCATTCCAGGTTTTAGTTTTGAAACGGCCTCACAGAACTTCTTCAGAAACTGGTCGACAATGTCTTTGTGGGCAAAAATGATTTTGATGGCTGTACACCTTTGTCCATTAAATGATAAAGAACCTAAAATGCATTCACTCACAGCATTATCAATGTCGGCATCAGGCAAAATGATTGCAAGGTTCTTTGCATCAAGGCCAAGAATCGCTCTTAACCTGTGCGATTTAGGGTGAAGTTTTTTCAAGTCGTTCGCTCCCTTATTTGTACCAATAAAAGCAAACACGTCGATCTTTCCGGTTTCCATTAATGCACCAACAGTTTCACGGCCGCGGCCATAAATCACGTTTATCACACCGGCAGGAAAACTCGTTCGGAAAGCTTCAAGAAGCGGACGGATGAGCAACACACCATACTTTGCGGGCTTAAACACAACTGTATTACCCATAATAAGCGCTGGAAAAAGCGTGGTGAATGTTTCGTTCAGCGGATAGTTGTATGGCCCCATGCACAAGGCTACACCCAAAGGAACTCTTCGAATCTGCCCCATAATTCCCTGCTCTTGCACAAAGCGTGAAGATCTCCGGTCAAGGTCCTTCAGTGCATTTATGGTATCGACTATATAATCGCACGTGCGGTCAAACTCTTTTTCCGAATCTTTCTGACTCTTGCCAATCTCCCACATTAATAAATTGACCACTTCTTGTCGCTTCTCTTTCATCTTGCCAAGAAAAATCTCCACATGGCCAATCCGTTCCGATACTGTCATCGTGGGCCACACGCCATGACCCAAATCGTACGCATTTACAGCTGCATCAAGTGCCGACAGCGCCTCCTTTGAAGTAAGCATTGGGGTGCTGCCGATTTTCATTTGCCTGTAATCATTTCCCTCTTTAACAAAAACAGGGCTCATAACAGGATTAAGATCACCTGACCACGTAAGCATTTGTCCATTAATCAAGTATTCGCGCTGCTCAAGATCGGATGAGAGCTTAACCGATGCAGGGATAGATTTTTCTTCTGGAAAAATGGAGGAGAATGTATTCATGGTTTGGGGTTTGGAGTTTCTAAAATACTTATTCCTGATGACGTACCTATTCGTGAGGCACCTGCATCGATCATTCTTATTAATTGTTCTTGGGTTTTAATCCCTCCCGATGCTTTGATTCCTACCGAAGAAGGTAAGGTTGCTTTCATCAACCGGATGTGTTCTTCTTTGGCCCCTGTGGATGCAAAACCCGTAGATGTCTTTACAAAATCAGCTCCGGCGTCGGTACATAGTTTACAAGCTGTTACAATCTCATCGTTTGAAAGATAAGCTGTCTCGATAATTACTTTTAATAATTTCTGATTGTCATGCACCATTTTGCTACACTTGGCGATTTCGATTTTCGCCCAAGGCAGGCCTGTCTTAAATGAAGAGATATTCCACACCACATCAACTTCATCAGCTCCGTTGTCAATTGCACGTTTAATTTCATCGAGCTTTGTTTCTGTCATGGAATATCCCAATGGAAATCCGGCTACTGTTACAAGCAAAGCAGGCGAAGTACCGAGTTCGCGCTTAGCCCTCTTCACCCAGAATGGCGGAACGCAAACGCCTAAAAAGGAAAACTGCTTTGCTTCGGCAACCAGTCGGTCGATATCATTAGCTACAAGCGTGGGGCTTAGACTGGTATGTTCGATGCAGGAAGCAATGTCCATCGAAACGCAAGTTAGCGCTTATTTGAAATAAAGAATGGGCTTGGCTGAAGAGTTGAATGAAGAAAATAATTTTTTTACAAACTTACCACCAATGACTATTATTAATGACCAGTGACTAACGACTAATGTCTGATCCCGCACTCTTTACAATACCGCATGTCGTACGGCAAATGTTTTTTGGGAGGGTTCTTGTGACCAAAGTAGGTAAAGTCTGAATACTGTGGCTTGGCAAGTTTACGCAGCATTCGTTGTTTTTCTTTAGCTACTTTTTCTATGCGTTTGTAAAATTCGTATTGAGCTGTGTGCTTTACATTCGGTTTCTTGAACAACAGACACTGTTTCCGAGTCATCCGTTGTTTATGGACCGAATGACTTTGTTCCGCAACCGTTGACGGGGCACGATCACCCATAGTGGTGCTTTGACCTTTAGCTAGAAATGGCACTAGCATTCCTGCAAGGCTAATAAAAAAACCCAGCTTTATGTTTTGCATAGCTGGGTTATAACGGTAGGGTTCTTATTTTATTTTAACTGGATTTGGGCTGCATCATGCTCTGCTGCCTGCGATAGATCCATGGAGGTGTTGGATCCTGCTCCTTCCAAAGGCCTTTTCCCTTCTCTTTGGCTTTTTCCTTAATTGACTCCAACTCATCAATAGGATTACGCTCCGCTGTCCACGCCAACCCGGCTTCCAGCAATTCATAGCGAGGATCTATTTTTCCATCTATCAAAATGATACCCAAACGATTTCCCCAACGGTCTTTGCCCTGGATCTTTATATTTACATTCTTATCAAGGATTATTTTTTCTAAAAATTTTCTGGCCTTATCAGCAAACTCCTGGCCGATTTCAGGGCAGTCTATTCCAAACAGCATGACTTTGTAAGTCTCGTTGTCTTGCGCTACCATCTCAATCGTGTTGCCATCAATCACGTTTATCACTTTGCCGGTGAGCTCGTTCTCAGCAAAGCATTTTAAATTTATCATCAACGTTGCCAACAAAACGAAAAGGGCTTTCATCATTTGCTTTTGGTATTGATAACGTAAAATTCCTTTAAGTAATCAGCAATTCAGCGACCAAAACGACAGCTCACTGACGGATGTAAGGTTTTAGTAACGAATGGAAAAGATGCTCCTAACGCAGGAATTTAAAGGAGAAATAATTGATTTTGCAGCCTTGTCACTTTTTACAATACTGATCGATCGAAAATTTGGCTTTTGTATCACCCAATTGTACAGCTTGTGTCCAGTCGCTGCAAGCTTTGTCTTTTTCTTTCAACTGATAATGATAATTACCCCGTTGTTTGAAGTATGAAGCATTTTTTCCGTCAAGTTCTATAGCATCGTCCATGCTGCCAATAGCAGCACCAAAATCTTCCAGTTCTGCTTTGCAGTTGGCACGACCTGCATGCGATGCCGCATCTTTCGGATTAAGTTTTATCGATTTATCGTAATCGAGAATTGCCTGTTCGTACTCCTGATTTTCTTCCTTGATTACTGCGCTATTGAAATACACATCGGCATTGTTTGGATCAAGGGCGATGGCTTTGGTTAAGTTATCAAGTGCGGCTTTTTTGTTGCCAAGACCCAGGTAGGCACGGGCTCTCTCCAAAAATAATGGTAGCGTATTTTCGCCACCCTTTAGTGCTTCATCGAAATCCCGTACCGAGGATTGAAAATCTTGCTGCTCCAACAGGCATTTTCCTCTTTTAAACAAGACGCTCTTATCTCGATTTCCGCCGGCCACAGCTTTATCCAAATATTCACTTGCCACAGGATAATTCTTTAGTTCAAAATAAGCTTCGCCAAGTTTTTGATAAAAATCAGCATCTGGTTTTTCTGTGAGTTTTTCCATTTGCCGCAAGTCCTTTACGGCCAGGTCATATTTCTTTATTTTCAAATAGGTGTTAGCGCGGTTTTCATAAGCACGAACGTAATCTTCCTTCTTGGCAATGGCAGTTCCAAAATCTGCAATCGCGTTGTCGTATTGGTCTTGGTTGAAATAGGCTTTGCCGCGGTTATTAAATAACGTAGGATCATTCAGTCCTAAACCGATGGCTGTTGTATAATCTTGAGTTGCACCCAAATAGTTATTGCTTCGAAAACGTGCATCGCCGCGATGGTAAAAAGCTGGCGCCAGTTTTGGATTCTTTTCGATGGCCGAATTGAAATCTGTCAGAGCCCCTTCAATATCTTTGCTGTCGAGCTTACAAAAACCCCGCATGTCATAGGCGGTCGCTTCAGTGTAGCCTGTATTGATTGACTTATCAAGATCAGCAAATGCATTCTTATAATCCTGAGCATCGAAACGGCAGGCACCGCGTTTGAAAAATACTTCGGATGAGTTTTCACCCGATTCTATGGCTTTTGTGAAATCGGGCAGGGCCTTAGCCAAGTCAGGTGTTTCATAGTATGAATTTCCCCGCACCACAAACACCTGCTTGTCTTTGGCACCGGCATTGATGGCTTTGGTTAGGTCTTCAATCGATCCAGGGAAATTCTTGAGGTTGTATTTGGCTAATCCCGACAAAGCAAGCTCATCCACACCTGCCTGATTTGACCCGATAATGACGGCAAGGTCGGTAACTACTTTAGCCCATTCTTTTAATTGAAAATTGGCCGCTGCTCTGTTCTTCAAGGCCTGAGGATAGTTGGCTTTGATTTGCAAAGCTTTGTCAAAATCGGGCAGAGATTCTTTTACCAGATTTGAATTCAGCTTTGCTTTTCCCCGATTGTTGTAAATCAGCTCGTCATTAGCACCAAGCGAAACTGCTTTATCATAAGCTTCGATTGCTCCGTTATAGTTATTGTCTTTAAAACGTCCGTTGCCCACCTGAAAGTAGACTTCCTTGCTTTTGCTTCCAGCGATGATGGCCTTTTCCAAATATGAAAGTCCTTCTTTATTTTTTTGCTGCTGCATGTAAGCCATTCCCAATTCTTCAAGTGTGATAATGTCGGGCTGGCCTCGCTGAACTACTTTCTCCAAATCAATAGCTGCATTAATAAAGTCCTTGGTTTCATACAACGACTTGCCACGCTTTTCATAAACATCAACTTCTTTTTCACCGGCTACTTCGGCAGCATTTAGCGACTCAATACATTCCTTGAATTCTTTGGCATCGAAGCGAAGGTAGCCGAGGTATAAATTGGCCTTTGAATCTTTTGTTCCCGCTTTTACAGCACGCTCCAAAAATCCTTTGGCGGCATCGCGGTCTTTCAAATTGTATTTGGAAATACCGAGCATCTTCAACAAATCGGCTGATTCACCTTCAGAGCCACGCACTTTGTCGAGGTCTTCGGCTGCTCCCTGATAATTTGCCAGATTAAAGCGCACCGTACCCCGGTTTAAAATAGCCTTGCTATAATCGGGCTTCATTGCTATCGCTTTATCAAAATCGGCGAGCGAGCCTTGCATGTCGCCAAGTGTTGATTTTGCTTTCCCTCGATTGTTAAAGGCGATCGCGTCAGCCTGAGGAAAACCTATAGCTTTGTCATAATACTTTATTGCATTCGCGAAGTCGCTTTTCAGAAACTTAATGTCCCCCAGGTTTTTGAAAGCGTCATAATCTGATGCACCTAGTGAAACCGCTTTTTCCAAATCTTTGGCTGCATTATCAAGGTCTTTCTGCTGATATTCGGAATTACCCTTATAAAGAAAAATCTCTTGTGTGGCTGATCCCAAGCCCACAGCGCGACCTAGCGAAACAACGGCTCCGGCAAAATCCTTGGTCTTGAACTGGCAAGTGCCAAGCTGCTCAAACACTTCTTTGTCACTTACTCCCATCGAAACGGCCGAGGAAAGAGCGTTGGCTGCATCACTAAGACTATTGGTGTTTACCAGGCTAATTCCCAGCATCCGAAAGACATCTTTGTCTTTAACTCCTTTGCTTACTACTTTATTCAATGCCTCAGCACATCCTTTAAAATCCTGCAGGTTAAATTTGGCAATTCCGTTTTTTTGAAGGAGTTCTGTATCGGTGCGACCGCCCGAAATCATCTTATCAAAGTCTGCGGCTGCTCCTTTCCAGTCCTTCAACTGATAGCGTGCCTCAGAGCGGTTTTCCAAAGCCTTATCATAATCCGGTTTTATCGTTAGCGCCTCAGAAAAATCTTTATCTGCGCCAGCCAAATCTTTGAGCACCATTTTGGCTTTGCCGCGATTGTTAAAAATTATCGCATCATTCTTTCCGGCGGCTATTGCTTTATCATAATTCGCAATTGCGTCCTTATAATTATCCAGTCGGAACTTGGCATTGCCGAGGGTCACAAAAATCTCAGCGCCCTTCGCTCCCATTGTCACCGCCTTGTCAAGATCACCGGATGCGCCCGCGAAATCCTCGAGTTTATATTTAGCCAGGCCTCGATACTCAAAAAGTTCTTCGGTATTGATTCTTGCTTTCACAGCTTCGTCAAAATCAGTTTTCGCTTTCTCAAAATCATTGAGCATAAAACCGGCTATGCCTCTTTTAACATAAATCTCTTTATTGGTAAAATTCGTGGCGATTAATTGAGAGAATTGAGCTGAAGCTTCAGCGTAACTTCCTCCTTTCAATTTTTGCAGCGCAGATTGATAAATGACTTGCTGCAGTGAATCCTGCTTTTGAGCTTGCAGGAGCAGTGTCGAAAAGATTCCCAGAATAATTAGAGCTGAGCGCATAGCATTTAAGGTTGTGATCATCAAAATTATGGAATTGCCAATTAGCAAAACCATAAAAAAAACACAATCCTTACATCAGCTTAGGCAGAGTTATTTTTTCAAAAGGGAAGATTATTCGGCAAATGCCTCGAAGAGATAAATAATAGCAAGTGAAACCGCGACGATAAGAACCATGTACCCAAAAACTTTTGCCCTTTGGTAGTAGTTTTTAATGGGTATGTTCTTGTGCTTAGACATTATTTGAAATAGCTGGCGGCAACGATATTGAACACGATGTATCCAATTATGCAAAGCATCACCAACCACCCAAAAATGCTTGTTTTTTGATATTGAAAACGAACCGGTACGATTTTCATAACCTGTTGGTTTTAATTGAATTATAGTGAATATACTAAAAAGTACTCTAAACAATGAATAGATTTTCTGCCAACTGACGATTACACCGCTAAAAGTGATATACGATATTCTGAACAGCCTGGATTCAGCTATACAGAAAAACATCAAAAAGTAACCTTTCAGGCGGTATTTCAACCCTTGATTACAGCGCCAGAAAGCTGTAAAGTAGCGAAAGTGGGCGTTGGACTGCCACCGCGTTGTTCAATAGTAACATTAAATGAAACCGCTCCTTTAATCACGTTTTTCATTTTGACCAAACCGGTCACGTTACCATCAAAAACACCGGCATCAACCATTTTGCCATCGATTTCAGCCCAAAGCTGATATTGGTTCTGGTGAGCCAGTTCACGAAGGTTTTGGATACTCACGAAAACCTCACTTGTCTGTTTATTCCAATACACGGAAGCTACAGCCTTTGGGGCATTGGCTGTGCCTTTCATTACCACTTTGGTAAATGTTGGGTTATCGATTACACGCAAGTCATTTTCAACCTTGTCGAGACGCAGGTTTACGCGATTATAGTCCTGTGCGACTTGCCTGTTTTGGGCAATTAAATCATTGAGAGCAAATTCTGAGTTCTTCCATTTCGCTCTATAATCATAAGCCAAATAGCTTGCAACCAAAGCAAGGACAATTGAAGCGACTGCAGCATATTTCCAATTAACCGAAGGCTCCATTTTCACCACCTTGCCTTGTGGTTTTGCAGCCGACATCACCTTTTCTTTCAGTGCAACAGGAGGGGCAATAGCTAATTTCATCAACAGTAATTCATTGGCCTCTTCAACTCGCGCCAGTTCCTCTCTTAATTCAGGATATTGACCGAGATCTTTTTCAAGAGCCACTCGCTCAGTGTCCGCCAACTCACCCATTACGTAGGCTTCAAGTATTCCGCTCGATATGTATTCCTGTATGTTCAATTTACTTTCAAAATCGATCTCAATTCTATTAATGCCAATCGCGTCCGCGTTTTAACTGTTCCCAGTGGAATATTAAATTCCTCCGACAATTCAGACTGTGTATACCCCTTTAAGTATAGATGCTCTACAACAAATTTCTGATCATTGTGCAACTTTTGAAGGACCTCCTTCAACCCGATGGTTTCTACCTGTAATTCACTGTGTTCCTGATTATCAATTCTATTTACGAGAAGATCAATGTCATCGGTTTTCCTGCCTTTGCTCATTTCTTTTGAGCGCGTTTTATCGATAGCGAGGTTGCGGGTTACATTGAGCATCCAGGTGAAGAGTCGGCCTTTGGTTGCATCATAAGTATCGATCTTATCCCAGATTTTCAGAAAGGAATCTTGCAGCACTTCTTGAGCGATGTCTTCATTTTTGATCACACGCAATACCACTGAGTAGAGAGCACCAGAATAATGGTCGTACAGATATTCTAAAATAGAACGGTCATGCGAACGCAACCCTTCCAGCAGTTGATTTTCATCGATATGGTGCTTCCTTGCGGCGATAGACTTTATGAAATTACCTTAGCAGTTTATTCCGTCTGTTTTATAAATGAATTACTTCTCCATAGGCAGCAGCAGCAGCCTCCATAATAGCCTCGCTCATGGTTGGGTGCGGATGTACTGATTTAATAATCTCGTGACCTGTAGTTTCTAATTTTCTAGCCACCACTACTTCGGCAATCATCTCAGTCACATTTGCTCCGATAAAGTGAGCGCCAAGCCATTCGCCATATTTGGCATCAAAAATCACTTTCACAAAACCATCTGGAGCGCCGGCAGCCTTCGCTTTGCCTGAAGCCGTAAAAGGAAATTTACCAACTTTAATTTGGTAGCCGGCTTTCTTCGCTGCTTCCTCGGTATATCCAACAGATGCAATCTCTGGTGAGCAATAAGTACATCCCGGAAGGTTATTATAATTAAGTGGTTCTGGTTTTTGACCTGCAATTTTCTCCACGCAGATAATTCCCTCGGCAGATGCTACGTGGGCCAACGCCGGGCCGGCAGTAATATCTCCAATGGCATAAACTCCTGCCACATTGGTTTTATAAAACTCATCAACTACAACTTTGCCTTTATCCGTTTTCACGCCTACTTCTTCCAGTCCGATGTTTTCAAGATTGGTAGAAACCCCGACAGCAGACAATACAACGTCAGATTCTATTTTGATTTCACCGGTAGGTGTCTTCACGGTGGAAACGCATCCTTTGCCCTTAATATCTACCGCTGTAACTTCAGAGTTGGTGTAGATAGTGATACCCGATTTCTTAAATGATTTCTCCAGTTGTTTTGAAACTTCTTCGTCCTCTACAGGCACAACGCGTGGCAGGAATTCAACGATGGTAACTTCAGCTCCCATCGTATTGTAGAAATAGGCAAACTCTACACCGATAGCACCCGATCCAACCACCAATAATTTCTTTGGCCTTTCGGGAAGGACCATTGCCTCGCGATACCCAACTATTTTCTTGCCGTCAATTTTCAATGCAGGCAACTCGCGTGAGCGCGCACCAGTGGCCAGGATAATATGCTTGGCATCATAATCCGTTTTCTTTCCGGCAGCATCTGTTACTTCTACCTTATTTCCCTTTTTAAGTTTACCATTTCCCGCAATATGATCGATCTTGTTTTTCTTAAACAAAAATTGAATGCCTTTGCTCATGCCGTTAGCGACTTCACGGCTTCGTTTCACCACACCAGCGAAGTCAACCGAAGCATCTTTTACATCAATGCCATAATCTTTGGCGTGCTGGATGTACTCGAATACGGTTGCGCTTTTTAGTAAAGCCTTTGTCGGGATACAGCCCCAATTGAGACAGATACCGCCAAGTTCTGCTTTCTCCACTACTCCTACTTTCAAGCCCAACTGCGATGCGCGGATTGCTGCTACATAACCGCCGGGGCCTGAGCCTACAACAATAAGGTCGTACGATGCCATAATAATTTGATTTTAAATCGGGGCAAATTAACCTAAAAAATGATGCAGAAAAAAGATTAGTTTTGAAGCCAAAATTTGAAATTTCCCGGTTCAGTAATTGAACTTTAAACTCTATCTATGAAACTGCTCCAGAATAAAACAGCACTCATCACAGGTGCATCCAAGGGCATCGGCCGAAGTATTGCTATCACATTTGCCGAGCAAGGCGCTAATGTTGCATTCACTTATTTATCCAGTGTAGAACAAGGTCAGGCGCTTGAAGCCGAACTTGCATCCAAAGGCGTAAAAGCAAAAGGGTATCGCTCGGACGCTTCTGATTTTGCTCAGGCCGATAAACTAATCAATGATGTAGTCGCTGACTTCGGTTCTCTTGACATATTAATTAACAATGCCGGAATTACCATGGATAATCTATTGCTACGCATGAATGAAGAAGCGTGGGATAAAATCATTAATGTAAACTTGAAAAGTTGTTTCAATACGGTAAAGGCTGCCTGCAAACCAATGATGAAGCAAAAAAGCGGCTCTATTATTAATATGACTTCGGTAGTTGGCCTTAAAGGAAATGCCGGTCAGGCCAATTATGCTGCCTCCAAAGCCGGTATAATCGGTTTTACAAAATCGGTAGCCCTCGAGTTAGGTTCACGTGGTATCCGTTCTAATGCAATTGCCCCTGGCTTTATCGAAACAGAAATGACGGGCAAACTCGATGAAAAAGTTGTTCAAAGCTGGCGAGATGCAATTCCACTGAAACGTGGCGGCAAGCCCGAAGATGTAGCAGATGCTTGCGTATTCCTGGCAAGCAATATGTCTTCCTATATCACAGGGCAAGTGATTCAGGTAGACGGGGGGATGCTAACGTAAAAATCAAGTTAATTGGGAAGTCAAATTCTAAAATGAGTCATCCATTCTCATTTTGATCCGTTGAATAATCCTGCTTATCTTCCCATTTCATGAATCTGAAAAGCCTTCTATTTCTCGTTGGGGTAGGATTTAGTTATCAAGCTGCTGCACAAAATTCTGTGGTTGACAGTCTGAAAGGCTCGTTGCAGGCGCACCTTCAGGAAGATTCGGTTCGAGTAAATTTATTAAGCCAACTTGCCTACAAGGAACATTTCGACCACCCGGCCGATGCCGCCAACTTTGCTCTTGAAGCACTTTCAATTTCTGAAAAAATAAACTACCCCAAAGGCACCGTTTCTGCCTATCGTTTTTTAGGAGCTGCGTTTTGGGCTCAGGCCAATTTCTCTGCTGCACTTGATTATTGCCTCAAAGGATTGAAAGTGGCAGACTCTATTCACAACCCTCAGATGCAAGCTGATCTTACGGGAAACATCGGAGTGATTTATAGTAGTATGGGTAACTATAAAACTGCGTTAACCTACTGTCGTTCAGCAAATGCCCAACAACGTCAGCTTAAAAATGAACTTCGCGAAGCAATTGAGCTTAACAACCTTGGTGATTGTTTCTTTAACCTCAAGTTGTACGACAGTGCGTTGACTGCCTACAACAAGGCCATGATCATAGGGAAATCCAAAAAATTTGAGAAAGCTACCAACATGCGTAACATCGGGAATGTTTACGAGGCTACAGGCAATCTTGAGCTCGCGCTAAGTTATTATTACAAAGCCCGGGCAGCGAGTGACTCAACAGGTGAGCACAAAGGAATGACCCAGGCACGCAAATCGATCGCTTCAGTGTTTCTAAAAAAACACCAATATGATCTGGCAGAAAAAGAATTAAGAGAATGCCTTGACTTGGCGAAGAAAGCTAACCTCAGAGCGATTATTCGCGACAGCTACGAATTACTTTCAAAAGGTGCTGAAGCTCAGGGGCACTTACCTCAATATATTAGTTATTTTAAACTTTTCACCGCCTATAAAGACAGTATCCAAAATTCTTCGGCTACTTCTAGAATTGCGTCGCTTCAGTTGGAGTATGAAATGCAGCATAAACAATTGGAAATTGACGGGTTAAAGAAAAATGCGAAGACCAAGGCTGAAGAGTTAAAATGGAAAAACGCGTTGCTGGTATCAACAAGTATTGGCATCTTACTTATTGCACTTTTCTTAATTAATGTAGTACGCAATTTTAGGCACCAGAAATCTCTTAATGTAGCGCTGGCAGAACGGAACGAAGAGATTTCTCGTCAGAAGAATGAATTGGCCCGGCAACATGATGAAGTATTGGCACTCAACGAAGAAATACGTGCCCAGCAAGATGAAGTAATCTCTCAGCGCGACATCCTCGCTGAGAAAAATATAAATATTGAAATGCTCCATAAAAAACTGACGGAAGCAAATCAGAATCTGGAGAAAACCGTGACTCAGCGAACTGCCGCGCTGCAAGAACAAAATCACAGGCTGGAAGAATATGCATTCATCAATGCACATAAGTTGCGAGCACCCGTGGCCAGCATTATGGGATTGGTTAATTTATTAGAACTAAAACATCTTGCAGATGAGCGAAGCCTGATTTTGGACCATCTCAAGAAATCTTCATGGGATTTGGATCAGGTCATCCGATCTATTAGCAAAACTCTGCAACAAGGTATGACGGCGTATGATCAACA
This sequence comes from Bacteroidota bacterium, assembly GCA_013285945.1. Taxonomy (GTDB): domain Bacteria; phylum Bacteroidota; class Bacteroidia; order Cytophagales; family Cyclobacteriaceae; genus ELB16-189. The sequence continues at coordinate 32,713 of JABDGP010000002.1, forward strand.
AAATCAGGAGCACGGAAATTCAGAACATAGTCAATCTTCCTGAAGCATGAAAAAAGTGGTCTAAACTGAACCTTTACCTCGTTATTTCATTTTCAAATCGGGATGTCTTACCTTCGACTCATTCAGCGATGGAGATCATTTACAATACAGAGCACCAGACAGCCATTTTTCCATTGGCCGCAAACCTAAAGAAAGCCTATGATTTGCGAACATCTGATCTTAAGCGAAGCATAAACCTCACTCAGGAATTATTAAGTCAATTTGACAAAGAAGGGCACTTGCATTTAGCGGCCACAGCCAAAAATCACCTTGGTCTTTTTCATCTTATTCAGGGAGAGTTTGAAATCGCCCGGAATTATTCAACAGAAGCATTGCATTTTTTCGAGTCAACAAAAGACGCTCAGGGTATTGCTGATGCTAAATATAATATTGGGAGCATTTATTATCGTACCAACAATTACCATCAGGCACTTCTGTTGTTGGCAGACAGTCTCAAAATTTATCGTGAGCTCAACGATTATTATAATCAAGCCCGAACACTCAAAAGTATGGGCACGATTTATGAATACTTTAGCGATCAGGACAAAGCAATCGAGTCTTACGAAAAATCAATAGACGCATGCCGAACCATTAATGAGTTGGGATTAGAGTCAAATGCTCTAAACCCTCTGTCTGCAATTTATTTCAAGCAGGGAAAGCGCGACCTTGCGATGCAGACTATTGAGCGAAGCATTCAACTAAAGAATGAAACAGGCGATATTCGCGGTTTAGCTTTTGCACTTTATGGCAGGGCAAAGTTGTTTATCAAACTTCAGCAATTTCACAATGCGGTGGCTGACCTTCAGGAAACAATACGCATTTCGCAAAATGCCGGAGATAAATTAGGCCTGGGGATGGCTTACAATAAACTCGGCATTGCGTTTATGGAATTGAATCAATTGACTCTTGCCAAAGAGAATTTCAATAATGCACTGGAACTTTCTGATACTTTTCATTTGGAGTTTATTCGTTTCAAAGTTGATTATAGCTTGTACCTGTTAGCCAAAAGAGAGGGTGATGCTCAGCAAGCACTCAATTTTCTGGAAAAGCATATAGCGGATAAAGAAGCTGTTATTAATCAGGGGACTTACACACTGATTAAAAGCTATGAAGCTGTCACACGTATTGAAACGCTGGAGCGTGACGCAAACATTCAAAAAGAAAAAACTCAGATCATCGAAAATAAAAACGCTGAATTAGATTCTTTTTTCTATCGTGTTTCGCATGACTTGAAAGGGCCAATCACCTCGTTGCTCGGGCTACATAATCTAGTAAAGTTTGAAGTGACTGACTCGGCTTCGCTGCGGTATTTTGATATGTACCATTCACAAGTTCAGCGGATCAACAACATTGTTATGGGTCTGATCAACCTGACCCAAATGAAACACTTGCAGGAAATTAAAGTAAAGATTGATTTTCAGGCGTTAATTGATGAATGCATCGGGTCGTACAATTATCTGGAAAATTTCAAAACCATTCAGTTTATTAAGGAAATAGATGAAGATGTAGATTACTCTTCGGAATGGGCTATAATTAATACTATTGTTCAAAACCTGATTGAGAATGCTATAAAGTATTCAAGGCATCACGAGCCTTACGTGAGAATCACTGTGAAGAAGGAGAATAATTCCATTCGCATAGAAGTTGAAGATAACGGGCAAGGGATAGACGAGGCACATCAGGTAAAGATTTTTGATATGTTCTACCGCGCAAGTGAGCGTACCAAAGGATCATCAGGATTGGGCCTATACATTTTAAAACGAGCCGTAGAGCGCCTTAACGGAACGATTGAGTTAAAAAGTAAACTGCACGAAGGGTCCACCTTTGCAGTAGTTCTTCCCTCCTGACTACGAACACTCGTCAGGGTTAGAAATATTATTTAACAATTTTTTACAAAACATTTGGAAACTCTACTAAACCACTATACGTTTGTGTCATCATAGTCGGTGAAGCAATGCTCAACCGATTTATAAAGAAGCGCGGAGAGACAGGCTCTACGAAGCGCTAGCAACCCCGAAAGGAAGGTGCTAACTCCTGAAATATAAACCGGAAAAGTAACATGAAAACACAAATCATCTACCGATTGAACCATCAAGGCTCAGCTTCACTCGAAAATCTCAATCAATTTGTTTTTGCCCTGATTCAGCGAATGCGTATTTGCCGTCAGTGCATTGCCATTTGTTGTGCGCCTGTCCAGGCGTGTTGTTGTTGAGGAAATAAAACTCCTGACACAATACAAGCTGACTGACTAGTCGTCGCTCCATTATTCCATTTTAAAAATCATTAAAACCCATACAATATGTCCAATTTACGTTTCGAAACTCTTCAACTTCATGCCGGGCAGGAAGTTGACCCAACGACTGGATCTCGCGCTGTACCTATTTACCAAACCACATCTTACGTATTTAAAAATTCGGAGCATGGAGCAAACCTTTTTGCACTGAAGGAGTTTGGCAACATTTATACACGCATCATGAATCCCACCACTGATGTGTTTGAAAAGCGAATTGCTGCCCTGGAAGGTGGTGTTGCTGCACTTGCTGTAGGCTCGGGCCAGGCAGCGCAATTCATCGCACTCAACAATATTCTTCAGGCTGGTGACAATTTCGTTTCTACTTCATTTTTATATGGTGGCACGTATAATCAATTTAAAGTTGCTTTTAAAAGATTGGGTGTTGACGTACGCTTTGCTGAGGGCGACACCGTAGATGCTTTTGAGAAATTGATCGATAAAAAAACCAAAGCAATTTATCTTGAGACGATCGGTAATCCCGGATTTAATATCCCCGATTTTGAAGCGCTCGCAGCGTTAAGCAAAAAGCATGATTTGCCTTTAATCGTTGACAATACTTTTGGCGCTGCCGGATATCTATTCCGCCCGTTGGAGCATGGAGCAAATGTTGTCGTTGAATCGGCTACAAAATGGATTGGCGGTCACGGCACATCAATTGGTGGTGTAATAGTAGACGGTGGAAATTACAACTGGGGTAATGGGAAGTTCCCGCAATTTATAGATCCAAGTGAGGGCTATCACGGATTGAAATTCTGGGATGTATTTGGTGAAGGGAATCCGCTTGGTTTGCCAAACATCGCTTTTATAATCCGTGCTCGTGTGGAGGGCTTGCGTGACTTTGGTCCGGCCATCAGCCCTTTTAATTCTTTCCTGCTGATTCAGGGACTGGAAACTCTTTCACTTCGTGTGCAACGCGCGGTTGACAATGCGCTTGCTATCGCACAATGGCTGGAGCAACATCCTCAGGTGGAGACCGTGAACTATCCTGGTTTAGCAACAAGCACATATCATAAACTTGCCAAAAAATATTTAAAAAACGGATTTGGTGCCGTGTTATCATTTACAGTAAAAGGAACAAAAGAAAACACCGCTGCGTTGGTAGATAACCTGAAGTTGGTAAGTCACCTCGCCAATGTGGGCGATGCGAAAACACTGATCATCCAGCCTTCGGCCACTACTCATCAGCAGCTTAGTGATGAGGAGCAAATTACGGCTGGAGTACTGCCTACGTTGCTCAGGGTATCGGTAGGTATTGAGCATATTGATGACATCAAGGCAGATTTTGCTCAGGCATTTGAAAAAGTCTTTGAAAAAGAATTAGTTAAGTGAATAAGATAGATCATATTTTTCATTTCGATCAGGAATTTGAATTGGAAGCCGGGGAAGCACTGCCTGGCTTTCAGCTCAAATACACTACCCTTGGCCAACTCAATAGCGACAGAAATAATATTGTCTGGGTTTGTCATGCACTTACGGGCAGTTCGGATTTCACCGAATGGTGGAAGGATTTTTTCACCGAAGGAAGTCCATTCGACCCTCGTGAATATTTCATAATCTGCGCCAATGTTTTAGGAGGGTGTTACGGCTCTACAGGTCCGCTTTCAATTAATCCAAAGACAGGGAAAAATTATTTTCATGATTTTCCAAAACTCACCAACCGTGACATTGTCCGGGCATTTGATTTATTAAAACAAGAACTTGGATTTCAGCAGATTCATACCGTCATCGGTGGATCACTTGGTGGCCAGCAAGCACTGGAATGGGCAATCTTCCAGCCACGCCTGTTTCAAAATCTCGTTTTGGTGGCTACCAATGCACGGCATTCTCCCTGGGGTATAGCATTTAATGAGGCACAGCGGATGGCTATAGCTGCTGACAAAACGTGGGAAGAAAATGACCTTCGGGCCGGAATTGAAGGCATGAAAGCCGCAAGGGCTATGGCTATCATTTCTTATCGGGCTTATACAGGTTTTGAAAAAACTCAATCTGAAAAGACCAACGAAAAATTGGATGGCTTTCGTGCATCATCGTATCAACAATATCAGGGCGAGAAATTAGCGAACCGGTTCAATGCATATACTTATTGGCTTTTATCTGAAGCAATGGACAGCCATAATGTAGGGAGAAGAAGAAATAGTATCGAAGACGCACTGAAAAAAATCGAGGCAGATACGCTTGTAGTCGGAATCGAAAGCGACATTCTTTTTCCGCTAAGAGAACAGCAGTTTCTGGCTGATGCTATTCCTCTGGCCAAATTCGAAAAAATAAATTCATTATTTGGGCATGATGGATTTCTGGTAGAGTTTGATTTGCTCAAGAAAATTGTAAAACAATTTGTGGGACAAAAACCTTTGATCATAATAAAATAAATCATTATTAATTCTATGGAACATAAAAAATTGAAACTCGGACTCTTTGGTTTTGGCTGTGTAGGTCAGGGGTTGTATCATGTATTAAATGAAACTCATGGAATCAAAGCAGAGATTAAAAAAATCTGTGTAAAAAATCGCGACAAGCAACGGATTCTCAGTAATGATATTTTTACTTTCGATAAAAATGAAATTCTATCCGATCCGGAAATCAATGTAGTTGTAGAGCTAATCGACGACCCCAATGCAGCGTTTGAAATTGTGACCGATGCTTTGAAAAATGGAAAGCATGTAGTAACTGCAAACAAAAGGATGATTGCCGAACACCTGGAAGAGCTTTACCATTTGCAGCAAAAATATGATCGTTCGGTCTTATATGAAGGTGCAGTGTGCGGGAGCATCCCCATCTTACGAAATCTTGAAGAGTATTATGACAATGATTTGATCACAAGTATTGAAGGGATCTTTAACGGAAGCACAAACTATATCCTTACGAAAGTCTTTGAGGAAAAGAAAAGTTATCTCGAAGCACTGAAAGGCGCACAGGACTTAGGCTTCGCCGAAAGCAATCCTGCACTTGATGTAGAAGCATTCGATCCGAAGTTCAAGTTAACGATTGCCATCGCGCATTCGTTTGGAGTATTCATCAAGCCGGAAGACATAATTAATATTGGTATTCAAAAAATATCTCCGGTTGATTTAAAATATGCACGGGAAAACAATCTCACCATCAAATTAGTAGCACGGGCTTACAAACGCGATGGAAAAATATTAGCATGGGTTGCTCCGCAATTTATTCCGGCTGACCACATGCTTGCTTCAGTACGCAATGAATACAATGCGGTGCTGGTGGAGGGTGCATTCGCTGAAAAGCAAGTATTCATTGGGAAAGGTGCAGGCGGCTACCCAACAGGCTCAGCCGTACTCTCGGATATTTCCGCGCTGGCATACGACTATCGTTATGAGTACAAGAAATTTGCTCAAGGCGAAGGACTTCCGTTCTCTAATGAAGCGCTAGTCGATGTAGTAGTCAGCTTTTCTCAGGGGTCTCTCATTTCACCCAAAGACTTTGAAAACTTCAAAGGCGGATATCAGGGCAACGGCCATCAATACATGACCGGTTCTGTGAAACTCGAAAAACTCAAGGCACTTAGTGAATGGGATGACGTAAGCGTAATTCTGGCTCCTGAATTGAATTTAGTTTCATTAGACAAGAGCAAAAAAGAGTTACGCTACGCTTGACCCGAGATTGTTGTTACTCGTCGCGCAATGCATTTACGGGATTAGAGTAAGCAGCGCGCAAAACGTGATAGCCAACAGTAATCATCGTAATTGCAAACGCAAGTGCGGCTGAAATGATAAAGGTCAGCCACTCGCCTTTCAATTCAATACGATACGAGAAATTTTGCAGCCATTGATTCGTGAAGTACCAAACTGCGGGAAAAGCCAGGACCATGCCAATGGCTACGAGCAGAAAAAATTCTTTTGACACCAGCATGACTAAACTATTTACACTTGCACCAATCACTTTTCGTACGCCAATTTCTTTGGTGCGCTGCTCCGTTGTATAAGCAGCCAAACCGAGCAAGCCTAGGCAGGCAATTAAAATCGTTAATCCAGAGAACGTAGTAAAAATCTGGCTCCGCTTTTGGTCGGCTTTGTACTGCGAATCAAAATCCTGATCAAGGAAAGTGTATTCAAATGGATAGTGCGGGAAAATTTCTTTCCATGATTTCTCAATTGATGCCAGTGTCGTTTTAACATCGCCAGGATTGAGGCGTACGAAAATGTAGTTGTTATTTTTATCGAGGATAATAATTAAAGGTTCGATCGGATCATAAAGGGAATTTTGGTGGTAATCGTTGATAACACCTATTACTTTTTTCCTGAACGCATTGGGTCCGTCATTTCCAGCCTCAAATCGCTTTCCGATCGGGTCTTTCCAAGCCATTCGTTTCACCATACTTTCATTAACTAAAATTGCATTCATGGTATCACTTGGGTTATTGTGCGAAAAATCCCTGCCTTGCAAAATTTTCATCCCCAGTGTTTTAACGAAATCAAAATCGGCACTATAGAGATCAACGCCACGCTGCACCATTTTCCCTTCTGCATCTTCCACCTGCAATAGGTTTTTACTGATGCCTTGCCCTGGTGACGAACTGGCCATACCAATATCTGCTACGATTGGGTTTTGTTTGAGAAGGTCAACCAATGCAGGCGCCATACTATACTGTTTTCTATTAGACAGTTCGAGACGGAGCAAATGCGCTTTATCGAATCCTAAATCCTTATTTCTTAAAAATTGTAATTGATCGAATACAATCAACGTGCTGATAAGCATGAAAATGCTAAGCGCAAACTGAACAACAACGAGTGACTTCCTAAAAATAACACTTCCTCCTTTTGAAGAGAGCCTGCCTTTCAAGACAGTTACAGGATTAAAACCTGAAAGGTAAAACGCAGGGTAGCTTCCGCTGACGACGCCAGTAAAAATAGTGATGCCAATTAAACTTACTAAAACAGGTGTTTGTAAAATGTACGAGAAAGGAAGAGACTTGTTGGATAATGTATTAAACGCCGGAAGTAAAAGATAGATCAGCACGAAGCTAAACGCCAATGCAATAGCCACGACTAATACTGACTCAGTAATAAATTGAAAGATCAGATGCTTACGTTCGCTGCCCATTACTTTGCGAAGGCCAACTTCCTTTGCACGATTGGCAGAGCGGGCAGTAGCTAAATTCATGTAGTTGATACACGCGATGATGAGCATGAACGCAGCAACCGCTGCAAAAATATAGATGTAGGATATGTCACCACCGGCTTCAGCTTCATCGGCTATTTTTGAATGAAGGTGTATACTGGCAATAGGCTGCAATTCGTATTGAAGCTTCACTCCTGCACTTTCAAAAATCGGGTTAACTTTTTCTTTGACAATTTTTTTAAGGACGGGGTCCATCTTCTTTACGTCGTAACCTTCAGGTAACAAAATGTAAGTGGTTACACCAAAGTTGCCCCAACTGCCTTGCAAGGCCGGCCGGGTATTTCTTGATATCAAAGCATTAAATCGAAAATGTGAATTGAGTGGAATATCTTTGATGATACCCGTAATTTTAAAATCTTCACCCTGTTGATTTTGCAATGAGAGGCCGAGGGCACCATTCGTACTGTCAAAATATTTAAGTGCTGTCTTTTCAGTCAGTACAATCGAAAAAGGATTATCCAGAGCGGTGTTAGGATCACCAGCAACAAATTCATAGCTGAACATGTCAAACACGGTGGAATCAGCCATGTAAAAATCGTCTTCATTAAAATACTTCTCACCTACTTTATAAAGATTCCGGCTCATGCCAATAAACTTCACTGCATTTTTCACCTCAGGGTAGTTATCGCGCAATTCTTCGGCCAGTGGAATTTGCGTGGATGACCAGGTGAAGGCGTTATCCGTTTCCTGAATATGCGAGATGACCCTATATATATTGTCTACATTTTTATTATAACGGTCAAAACTCAATTCATCCAAAATATACATCAGCAAAAACAGGCTACATGTGATACCAATGGTAAGCCCCAGAATATTGAGGGAGCTGTAAACTTTGTCTTTGAAAATGTTTCGGAGTGAAATCTTTATCAGGTTTTTTAACATGGCGGGCGGGTTTTATTAAAGATGGTGATTCCGTTCAAAAAGTTCTATAACTATTTTCGATCATCAAAATTAGGGGAAGCTGCTTAGGCAAGACCCTCTTTTTTGTACCTTGCGCCAACTATTTTCATGCCAGACATCATCCAGCTTCTTCCTGATTCGATTGCCAACCAGATTGCGGCGGGTGAAGTAGTGCAGCGACCGGCCTCAGCAGTGAAAGAACTGATAGAAAACGCCATAGACGCAGGTGCAACAAATATCAAACTAATTGTAAAAGAGGCTGGTAAAACGTTAATCCAAGTGATCGATAACGGCCAGGGTATGAGCGAAACTGATGCACGTATGAGTTTGGAGCGGCATGCTACTTCAAAAATTCGCACAGCAGATGACTTGTTCCGCCTGCGTACGATGGGCTTTCGTGGAGAGGCTCTTGCGTCTATTGCGGCTGTATCGCAAATGGAAATGAAAACCCGCCTTCCTCAAGATGATCTCGGCACACTGCTGGTGGTGGAAGGATCTGAAGTGAAAAAACAAGAGCCTGTAGCCAGCGAAAAAGGCACTAGTATCAGCATCAAAAATTTATTCTATAACATTCCGGCCCGAAGAAATTTTTTAAAATCGAATGGCGTTGAGATGAGCCACATTGCAGATGAATTTCAACGGCTGGCACTTGCGCATCCTCATATTTCATTTATTCTATTGCAAAGTGATGAACTGATTCATGACTTGCCAGCCGGCAAGTTGAGCCAGCGTATTGTAAATTTATTTGGGAAGAATTATCAAAGTCAGCTAGCTCCAGTGCAAGAGGAAACTTCGTTATTAAAAATTACAGGCTACATAGGCCGGCCTGAGCTGGCAAGAAAAAAAAGAGGGGAGCAATTCATTTTTGTAAACCAACGCTTCATCCGCAATAATTATTTAGGCTACGCAATCACCAGCGCATACGAAGGTTTGCTTCAAGAAAACAGTTTTCCGTTTTATGCTCTATTCATCGATATCGACCCGAAACATATTGATGTCAATGTTCACCCGACAAAGACCGAAATCAAGTTTGATGACGAGCGTGCTGTATACGGTGTGGTGTGGAGCGCAGTAAAACAAGCCTTGGGCGCACACAACCTTGCTCCCGCTATCGACTTTGCTGCCGATGTCAACCTGATGGGTAAATTAAATAGCGAGCCCCTTTCGCGGGAACAATATTACGACGAACAGTTTAGCAATTCCCTTCAGCGCTCAAATTTGCAAAACTGGGAAAAGATATTTGAACAAGAGGGCTCCACGTCCCGATTGTTCGATAGATCAGAGACACTTCCCAAGACTACCATGAGAATTGAAAGCTCTATTAATAAAGAGGAGACTTCAATCGATCAGGGGTACGAAAAATCATTTTTTCAATTTCAACAAAAATATATTGTCAGGTCTTCGCGCGGGGGTGTAATGTTTATTGACCAGCAAGCCGCTCACGAGCGTATCCTCTTTGAAAAATATGTTTCGCAATTGAAAGGCACTCCCGGAAATAGTCAACAGAGTTTATTTCCGCAGGCACTAACACTCAATGCTCCAGATTTTGCGTTGGCCATGGAAATGGAACGTGAAATCTATTCTCTCGGCTTTCGGTTTGAAGTCTTTGGAAAAAATACGTTGCTTGTCTCGGGTACGCCAGCAGAAATCACTGGCGGTGAAAAAGAGTTGTTTGAAGGCCTGATTGAGCAGTTTAAAAAGAATCAATCAGAACTGCAGCTGCCACTTCGCGAGAACCTGTCACATGCCTTGGCCAAGCGCGCAGCTATTAAGTCCGGGCAAAAACTATCGACCGAGGAAATGGAGTCACTCACGGGAAGGCTTTTTGCCTGCGCTACGCCAAGTTTTACCCCTGAGGGGAAACCAACCTTTTTTATCCTTGACTCGTCTAAGATTGAAAGTTATTTTACGCATTAAATTTTAATCATGTTCAATATCACCCCACTCGTTCGTACCCTTGTTATTATTAATGTAGTGATCTTTCTATTACAGAATTTCGCTTCCCAGTTTTACATCACTCAATATCTTTCGCTGTGGCCGTTGGGTACGCCTTATTTTCAGCCGTATCAGTTCTTTACTTATATGTTTGCTCATGGCGGGTTTGGGCACATCTTTTTCAATATGCTAGCGCTGGCATCATTTGCACCTATTCTTGAGCAGCACTGGGGAGAAAAGAAATTTTTATTTTTCTATTTGGCTACCGGCATTGGCGCCGGGATGATCTATGCAGGTGTAAATTATTTCTTCTTTCCCGGTCAGGTCGGACCAATGCTTGGTGCATCGGGTGCGCTCTACGGAATTTTAATGGCCTTCGGGTTGGTGTTTCCTGATCTTGAGTTGATGTTGCTGTTTCCTCCAATACCGATCAAGGCAAAATACATGGTGTTTGTGATGGGATTTATCACTTACGCCATGGACCGCACTGGCACGGTAGCTCACCTCGCCCACTTTGGGGGCGCATTTGTCGCATTCATAATTATTAGTTACTGGAAAAGTCAGGGCAGGCGATAGCGAACACTTAATTCTTTAAATTAGTGGTAGTAATTTCTTTTTGAAAATAAACTTATCCGTGCTCGAAGAATTTAAAAACGCGTTCAATAGACCCAACAATGGCCACATTCAGCTGATTGTGATCAATATTGTTGTGTTCATTGTCTTAGGGGTTTTGTTTGTCTTTGCTAGAATCGGGGGATTCGAAAGTTATTTCCAAATAATCCATAATCAGTTTTCTATTCCTCCTGTGTTCGCCAATTTTATTACACGGCCTTGGACAATCATTACATATTCCTTCGCGCATAGCCTCACTGATATTTTCCATATTCTGTTTAACATGCTGGCTTTGTACTGGTTTGGAAAATTGTTCATCGAGTACCTGGGAAGCGATAAGCTGATAGCGCTTTATATTTTAGGTGCGTTGGCGGCGGCCACATTTTATCTTATCATATTCAATACAGTTCCGTTTTTCAAAGCTCAGGCCGACTTCTCTGGAATGGTGGGCGCCTCGGGTGCAGTCTATGCCATCATGGTTGGTGCAGCCACGCTCTTGCCCGACTACACTTTTTTACTTTTGTTTTTTGGCCCTGTGCGTATCAAATACATCGCAGGCGTTTATATTTTGATTTCATTTCTAGGATCGGTAGGTGCCAATTCGGGTGGTAACATTGCTCACCTCGGTGGCGCACTAATGGGTTTTGTTTATGTGAAGCAACTCCAAGCCGGTGTAAACTGGGGCGGGTGGATTACTGCTGTCCTCGATTGGTTCAAAAACCTATTCAAGCCACAAACAAAAGTAAAAGTCACCTACCGCAAGACTGAAGCAAAAACAAAAGCATCAGCAACTTCAAAGGCTTCACAAGCTGAAATCGATGCTATCCTCGACAAAATTTCCGACCGCGGTTACGAAAGTCTCAGCAAAGACGAAAAAGAAAAACTCTTCAACGCAAGCAAAAAATAATCTAGGTATGTTAATAGATCTGAGTCACTCCATTGAGCATGGCATGATTACGTACAAAGGTTTACCTGCACCAATCATCTGCGATTACCTAAGTCGGGAAGAATCTAAAAGTAAGTATGCGCCAGGTACTGAATTTCAGATTGGAAAAATAGAAATGGTTGCTAACACCGGCACTTATCTCGACTGTCCGTTTCACCGCTATGCCGATGGCCATGATCTTTCACAAATCCAATTAGAAAAACTGGCAAGTCTCGATGCTGTGCTTATAGAAGTCGAAGGGACACAATCAATCGGAAAAAACTTCTTTGAAAGAAAAGACCTCGCAGGCAAGGCTGTGATCGTATATACTGGCTGGAGCAAGCATTGGCGTACCGATGCTTATTTTGAAAATCATCCGTTCCTTACCGCTGAGGCCGCCGACTATCTTGTTTCACAAAAAGTAATTCTCGTTGGTATTGACAGTCACAACATTGATGACACGAGAGGCAATACGCGGCCGGTACACAGCGCGCTTCTTAAAAATGAAATCCTGATTGTGGAGCACATGACTAATCTAGACTTGTTAAAAGAAAAACAATTCAGGTTCACTGCAGTGCCTCCAAAGTTCGTTGGTGTTGGCACATTCCCGGTTAGGGCATTTGCAAGCGTAGAATAGATAGCTCAATCTCCAGTATCAAAAAATAGAAAAGCCGGGACATAGTTCCCGGCTTTTCAGTTTAAAAAACTTACGACCAGCGCAGCAAAAAATACCTACTGCATTTTATAATTCTCTGGTCGAGTAAGAAGGCACACCGACACCGGCAAAAAATTATTACTTCCAACAACCACTACGAATGGAGTAATACCAGTCGTGTCGGATATGCCATATCTTTCAGTCAAGGGTTCATAGTACTTAGTCCTGAGTTTTCTAAAGACTATTTACCCATGACTATTAGTCTACATTGTCATGTAAAAATTTATTGTTCCCTAGTAAGTTATTATCATCATTTAAATTATAGCGAGAGATAAATGGCTCCGAAGAGTGCGGCACATCGTTTTCCACTTTTACACCTCTGCGCAAATAAGCCGGCAATGTCCACTTCTCGTTAAATTCTTCTTTGGTCATCTCCTGCTTTTTGTTGCTTTTCAATTTCTCTCTACGTTCTTTGGCTTGTTGCTCCAGTCGCTCTTTGGTTTTACGCACCTCCATCATTCCATCTTCGTTGATTACCTGGTCAGCGGAAATCTCGTTGCCAATTTTAAATTCATCGTCTTCGGCAAAAAGACTTCCTTCATCTTCAAATTGTTGAGAAGGTTTCTCAAACACGAACGAGCGCTCCGCAGCCGGTTCTTCCATCGGTTCGTCTTCAGGTTTGTTAAGAACGGGCTTATCGCCGGGTCGTTGCACCACTGGCTTGTCAACAGGTTGCTGAACTACCGGCTTGTCAGGGTTTTGTAGAATTGGTCTGTCACCATCTTCTTTCAGCCTAAGCTCGATCTCTACACCGCGTTGGTTCACAGAGTTATCAGCTGATTCAAACAGCGAAATTTGTGAGCGGTCAAGTTCATGTACCTTCTTTTCTGAGATCTTCTTCGACATTTTTCCTTCGCTGATAAATCCCGTAGCAATTACTGTTACGCGAATGCGATCACCCAACCCCGAGTCAACACCATGACCAAAGATCACTTCGGCTTCTTCGCCTGCTTGCTGCTGAATGTATTCGGTGATCGTAGTGAGTTCATCCATTTGCAATTCGGCCTCTTCACCGGAAATAATCGATAACAAAATTTTCTTCGCACCCATAATGTCGCGACTGTCGAGTAGTGGAGAAGCCAATGCTTGCTGAGCAGCTTTTACCGCGCGATTGTCTCCACGCGTTTCGGCCGAGCCCATCACGGCTGCACCTGCATTCAACATCACCGTGCGTACATCTTGAAAGTCTACATTCACATAACCTGCAAGTGTGATGATTTCAGCAATACCCTTCGCCGCTGTAGTCAGCACATTGTCTGCTTCGCCGAATGCCTGACCAATGGCAAGGTTGCCATAGATCTCGCGCAGCTTATCATTCAATATTACAAGCACTGTATCGCAGCTCGCACGAAACGATTCGATACCCAGCTCGGCTTGCGATAATTTTTTCTTGCCTTCAAAAGAAAATGGAACAGTAACAATTCCTACCGTAAGGATGTCCATGTCTTTGGCAATTTTTGCTATTACCGGTGCTGCGCCTGTACCCGTGCCTCCACCCATACCCGCCGTAACAAAAATCATTTTCGTTCCGGTGAGCATTTCACGAATCTGGTCTTTGCTTTCTAGTGCCGCTGCACGACCCACTTCAGGGTTTGCTCCGCAGCCGAGACCTTCGGTAAGTGTCGCGCCCAATTGCAACTTGTAAGGCACCGGACTACTATTCAGTGCTTGCAAGTCGGTGTTGGCCACAACAAACTCGACATCCTTGATGCCTTGCTTATACATGTGGTTCACCGCGTTGCTGCCACCGCCACCTACACCAATCACCTTGATGATCGACTTGTGGTGCTTTGGCAGATCAAACTTGTATGATCCTGTTTCAAACATGACTTTATAATTTAAGTGGTTGTTCGTTTTTAGTTTGTTTGTTAAATCCTTATCCGTTATTCGCCAATAGTTATTAATTCTTTTTGGGCGGCTGCCGGGCTATTCGCTGCAAGTCCGTCAACCCACATCTCATTACACTTCGGGCTTTCCGCTTCTATCCCTGCCGCTCGCAGCTTCAGCAAAGTGCGGTCTGCCGCAAATCTGTAATTCTCATCCTGCTTTTTCATCATCCAATTATCAAATCAATATTCATTTTTCCCATCAAGGTCATCAATCAACAAACCTTTCGTCTTATTCAAAATATTCGAAAAGAAATCTGAGGTAGGGTTTGTCTTCTTCACCTTGGTTGGTTTCACCTCGGCCATTTTTTCCTTGTAGCGATCTTCACGCTCATCAAGTGATCGGAAACCAGAAAGCACAAGGCCAACAGCAGTAGCATACATCGGGCTCTTCACTGCTTCAATTTTGCTTTTGCCAAGATGTTCATTCGGATAACCTACACGCGTATCCATGCCCGTCATATATTCTACAAGTTGTTTAAGGCAAGCCAACTGTGAGCCGCCACCTGTGATCACGATACCACCGGCCAATCTGTTCTCGTATCCTGAGTTGATAATCTCCGTGTGCGCCATTTCAATAATTTCTTCCATGCGCGCCTGAATGATATTGCTCAGTGTCTTCACCGAGATTTCTTTGGCCGTTCTGTTGCGTATACCCGGGATTGAAACTATTTCATTCGGACTTGCCTCTTCCGCAATAGCTTTTCCAAAACGTGTTTTCAATTGCTCAGCCTGCTTCGCCATCACCATCAATCCGTGTTGGATGTCGGTGGTTAAAATATTTCCGCCAAACGGAATGACAGCAGTATGCCGAATAATGCTATCGTGAAAAATCGCTATGTCGGTCGTACCTCCGCCAATATCGATCAGGCAGACACCTGCTTCTTTTTCTTCTTCGCTAAGTACTGCAAGGCTCGAGCTAAGTGGTTCAAGAATCAAATCCTGAATTTCCAATGTTGCTCGTCTCACGCACTTGTTGATATTATTGATCGCGCTTGTCTGAGCAGTGATGATGTGAAAATCGGCTTCCAGTTTCACCCCACTCATACCTACGGGGTCTTTAATTCCTTCTTCATAATCCACAGTGTAATCTTGTGGCATCACATGAATAATCTCACTACCCGGCGGGATAACGATGCGATACATATCTTCTGTCAGGCGATTTACATCCTCAATGCTAACTTCATCATCGTTGGAGCTCCGAGTAATACTGCCATGATGAATAGAGCTGCGAATGTGCTGCCCTGCAATACCAACGTTTACCAAACCGATATCAATACCACTCATGTCGCTCGCTTCTTTGATCGCTTTCTCAATCGCAAAGACGGTTTTCTCTATGTTGGTGACAATGCCTTTGATAACACCTTCGCTTTCGGCCTTGCCCATACCGAGCACTTCAAGCTTGCCAAATTCATTTTTGCGGCCTACTATGGCACATATCTTTGTTGTACCAATATCCAAGCCTACTACTATTTTCTCCGTTTCCATTTTTTTATTGGTTGTTAGTGGTTGTTTTAATCAGTCATTAGGTATTAGTCTTATACTATTTATTTGATACTTAATACTACTACTCCGCTATTACTTGTCCTTCGTATTCTAAATTCACACGCTCGTACTTAGTCCATCCACGCTGCGGGAGAATTTTTTTATAGAAGACCATCAGTTTTCTGAATTTGTTCTCTATGTCTTCTGCTGTGCCAAATTCAACCTTCTGACCAGTCACCTGAGGATAGATGGTGATTTTTCCTTCGGCATTAATGTCCATCTGCGCTACTTGTGCTTTCCAGAATTTGTCATCGTTAATAAATTCAATCATGTCCAAAATCTGATTTCCAGCTTCCGTCCTTTTTAAGTCCTCCATCTCCAACAGTTTTTTTACAAAAGGCCCACTAAGCAACATCACACGCGAAGTATATTTTTCTGACACAGGCATGACCACACCATCTTGGGCTATGTAAGCGTCAGGTGCATCTTGTTGTACAATGCGAGCAATTGGTCTTCGCAATTCAACATTCACAATAAGATTTCCTTTGAGGTCGCCAAATAATTGCGCATCGAGAATGTGTTTGTCGTATTTCAACTTGCTCTCGATTTCCTTTAAATTGATCCGGTCTATACCTGTTCCTTTAATTGATTGTCCCGAGTTTTCTACCAGCTTCATCACATCAGCCTCATCTAAAAAATGGTTTTCATTCAGGTTGTCAAGTTCAATTACAATATCCTTGCAAACACTTCCGCCTTGCTTGCGTTCTCCAAAAGCGATCAGGAACGAAACGCCAATCAGCGCTGCAGCCACTTTCACTTCGTTCCGTATGTTTAGCTTCCACTTCATTTGTCAGTCTCCAAATTATTAGTTCGTTAGCTTTCCGATAAGCATTTCTTTTATGGGCTTCACCAATGTGTCTATGTTTCCTGCGCCAACAGTAGCAAGAACCTCAATATTCATATTGTCCAATTTCCTGAGCACATCATTTTTGTCGCATCTGATTTTTACCGGGCTCGTGATATTATCAAAAAGCATATCGCTGGTGACACCGGGGATTGGCTCCTCTCTCGCAGGATAGATATCCATTAATAAAACTTCATCAGCCAAACTCAAGCTCTTGGAAAAGCCTTCGGCAAAGTCGCGTGTGCGTGTAAATAAATGCGGTTGAAACACTACAGTTATTTTCTTTCCGGCATACATCGACTTCAGTGATTTCAGAAATGCTTCTATCTCCGCCGGATGATGCGCATAGTCATCGATATAAACCAGCTTATCTTTTCGAATGATAAATTCAAACCTGCGTTTCACTCCGTGAAATGATCCCAACGCCTCTTTGATAGTTTTATCATCAATACCGATTTTCATTGCTAGCATAGCAGCAGCGATGGCATTTTCCATATTATGAAAACCGGGGACGCCCAGTAGAATCTTTTCAATCCTTAGGCCGGGGCCTATAAGATCAAATTCAAAAAATCCGTGATCAGCCTTAACATTACCGGCAAAAAATTGTCCCCGGGTAGTGCCATACGTTTCCTTAGTTATTTGTTTAGTCTCATCGGCCAGCGAAGCAATTGATTCATGAATTATCAAGTGACCACCTTTGTTTACCTGATTAATAAACTCTTT
The DNA here is from genome assembly GCA_013285945.1 of Bacteroidota bacterium. Classification (GTDB taxonomy): domain Bacteria; phylum Bacteroidota; class Bacteroidia; order Cytophagales; family Cyclobacteriaceae; genus ELB16-189. The sequence continues at coordinate 50,266 of JABDGP010000002.1, forward strand.
ATAGGCGGAGATCATTTGCAAATGATCTCCGTAAATGTCGAGGTGATCGGCATCTGCAGAGGTAACGACGGCTGTCTGCGGAAAGAGTTGTAAAAAGGAACGATCGAATTCATCCGCTTCAGCAACCATAATGGTTTGTGGGCTCACTTTTCCATGCATCACCAGATTCGAATCGTAGTTTGCAGTGATGCCACCAAGGAAGGCAACCATATCTTTTCCTGCTGTCTTCAAAATGTGAGCAATCAAAGATGACGTTGTTGTCTTACCGTGTGTGCCTGCTACCGCGATGGTTTTATAATTTTTGGTAAGCATGCCCAACACCTCAGATCTCTTTACAATTGTAAACCCTCCCGACTTCAGGTAGTTGTATTGCTTATTGTCTTTGGGGATAGCCGGCGTAAAAACGACCAATGTTTTTTCTTTGCTGAGATAACCCGGAATAGATTCGATCCGATCTTCAAAATGGATTTCCATTCCTTCCTCCATAAGTTCGTGCGTAAGCGGAGTAGCCGTGCGGTCATAGCCTGACACGTGCAAACCAGCATGCCTGAACCAACGGGCTAGGGCGCTCATTCCAATTCCTCCAATGCCGAGAAAGTAAATGCTGTTAAATTTATTTAAGTTTATCTGGCTCATTGACCGATTAGTTTTTCGATTTCATCGACTATCTCTTCGGTAGCATTGGGTTTACCAAGCTTACCAATGTTCTTGCTCAACACTTCACAGCGTTGCAAGTCGTACAACAATTTCACCACTTCATCTACTAAAATTTCTCTCGCCACACCGTCGCGCACAAGAATGGCTGCATCCTCTTTAACCAGAGCCATCGCGTTTTTGGTTTGATGATCTTCCGCAACATTGGGTGATGGCACTAGAATACTGGGTCTCTTCGCAAGACACAACTCAGAAATAGCCAGCGCTCCTGAGCGAGAGACTACTACATCAGCTGCTGCGTATGCCATGTCCATGTAATCAAGAAAATCAGTTATGCGAATCCGCTTCAGGTCTTTTTCTTTGACAAGATCTTTTACGTTGTCGAAATAGGCTTTACCAGTTTGCCAAATCACTTGTACCTGTGCATCAATCAGCCGATCTAGTCCAGCCAAAATACTTTCGTTAATTGTTCTCGCACCCTGGCTGCCTCCCAGAATTAATAATGTTCTTTCGGTAGAATTAAATCCGAAGTGCGCTATGGCACGTTCGCGTTTCGATTCTGTGTTAAGGATATCTTTGCGCACAGGGTTGCCTGTGAACATCAATTTCTCTTTAGGGAAATATTTTTCCATTCCTAAATAAGCAACACACACACTCTGCACTTTGCCGGCCAATTGTTTATTCGTCAATCCAGCATACGAATTTTGTTCCTGAATAAGTGCGGGGATTTTATTGCGTGTAGCAGCCAGCATAATCGGACCACTGGCATAACCGCCTGTACCAATTACAGCATGAGGCTTGAATCGCTTTACAATCTTTCCTGCCTTTAGGTAACTACTTAATAGTTTAAACGGGAAAAGCAAATTCGACAGAGTGAGTTTGCGCTGAAGTCCGCTTATCCATAGTCCAATAATTTTATAACCTGCCTCAGGCACACGCGCCATTTCCATTTTTCCTTTTGCACCAACAAAAAGAATTTCGGAGTCAGGATGACGTTCCATAAATTTATTGGCAATAGAGATTGCCGGAAATATATGGCCTCCGGTTCCTCCACCGCTAATGATCAGGCGATATGGTTGTTTTGTAATCAATGATTTAAAAATGTCATGCTGCTTTTGCCTCCATGTTTTTGTTTTCGCTTGCCACGGAAGTTTCTATCTGTCCCCAATTCTCCTCTTGCTCTCCGCGACTCACACTTAAAATAATTCCGATCGAAATTCCGGTGAATACCATAGCAGTTCCACCCATACTTACCAATGGAAGTGGTTGCCCGGTAATAGGCCCAAGCCCTACAACTACACCCATGTTTACCATCGCCTGGCAGACAAGATCAAAACTCAAACCCGCCGAGAGCAACCCGCCAAATGCTCGCTCACTATTATATGCAGCCTTCATGCCCCTGTGGAGAAGAATTAAGTAAAGTATCAAAACAACAACACCACCGATCATTCCATATTCTTCAATCACAATCGCATAAACAAAATCAGAATACGGGTGAGGCAAAATGTTTCGTTGGTTGCTATTGCCTGGACCCTTACCTAAAAAACCACCGGTAGCCACGGCAATGCGCCCGTGTTTAGCCTGAAATGGGAGTTCTGTTCCATCAATAAAACTTAAGAAACGGTTCTTGGTAGTCTCCCATCGCGTACCCATTTTCAATCCGATGCCGCCCGCCAGCAACCCAACAAGAACTAGCATGGCAAGGTATTTTACCGATACACGACCGATAAACATGATCAGCATGCATGTGGCGAAAAGCAAAACCGCTGAAGAGAAATTTGATAGCGCTATAAGTCCGCAGATCATACCGCACCAAAATAAAATCGGAATTAACGATTCCTTTATGTCATCAATGTTCTGTTGACGTTTTGAAAGCATGCTCGCCAGGTTGATGATGAGGGCAAGGCTCGCAAAATCAGAAGGTTGAAAGGATCCGAAAATGGGAACTTTGATCCAGCGGGCTGCATCGTTGAGTGATGTACCAAACTTGAACGTATAAAGTAATAACGGCACACTCACCCACAAGGCGAGTTTTGAAAGCTTAGAGTAATAGCGATAGTCTATTTTATGTGACACCCACATAGCAACCAAGCCCAGCATTACCATGCCCGTATGTTTCAACAAATACCATTCAGGGCTCAGTGTTTTTTTATAAGCCAAAGTTCCGATGGAACTATACACCACCAGGATACTAATGAGCGACAATGCGAAGACCACAGCCCAGATCACGCGGTCGCCTTGCAAGTTGTTATCGGCCCAGTCTTTAAATTTTTTCATCTCAATAATTTTAATTGGCACATTGGCTAATTGATCATTGACTAATTAATTCGTTTTCATTTTTTAGTTCCTGAACAGCATTCCTAAACTGATCTCCTCTGTCTTCATAGTTCTTGAACAAATCAAAACTTGCGCACGCCGGCGAAAGTAAAACCACGTCTCCCGTCTCCGATGCTTTCAATGCAAGGCGAACCAGTTCATCTATACTTTGTGTTTCTATTATTATTTTCACAACACCATCAAATGCATCACGCAGTTTCGAGTTGTCTTTGCCGAGGCATATCAACACCCGGACTTTCTTTTTAACTTCTTCCAAAATGATTGAATAGTCATTTCCTTTATCAATGCCGCCAGCAATCCAAATCAGGGGACCAGCATAGCTCCCAAGAGCATACACCACTGAATCAACGTTAGTAGCTTTTGAGTCATTAACAAATTCAACACCGTTGATCATGCCAACTGACTCTAACCGATGCGGCGCATTCTTGAATGTCTTTAATCCGGATTTAATAGAATCCATAGATACGCCGGCAGTATACACCGCAGTCACCGCAGCCATTGTATTGATAAGGTTGTGCGGGCCTCTAAGAGTTGTGTTTTGCTGATAGATGCTAAATAATTCATGATCCAGATCGAAGATCATAACGCGTCCGTCAAAATGCGCGGACGCTGACCGATCAGTTAAGGAGACTCTGGAAATCTCCGGCAAAATATTTCTTTTTACTATTTCGCGCTGAATAACAGCGTCATCAGAAAAATAGATAAAATGATCATCTTGCTGCATAGCTTGTATCAACCGGAATTTTGAGTTGATATAGTTTTGCATTTGATATTCATAGCGATCGAGATGATCAGGTGTTATGTTTAGTAAAATTCCAATATGAGGTCTGAACATTTTTAGTCCATCCAACTGAAAGCTGCTTACCTCAACTACATACCAATCATGTTTTTCAAAAGCAATTTTACGAGCAAGGCTTTCTCCTACATTGCCGGCCAATGCCACATTCAATCCCGCTGACTTCATCAAATGGTAAGTCAACAGTGTTGTGGTCGTTTTCCCATTGGTGCCGGTGACTGCAATCACTTTTCCAGAGATATAACGAAATGCCAACTCCAGCTCATCAATTATCTCAATACCTTTTGATTGCAATTTTTTTACAATACCTGCTTTATCCGGAATGCCGGGGCTTTTGATTATCAAATCGGCCGTCACTATTTTTTGCTCTGAATGAATTCCCTCTTCAAATTCAATCTGGTGCTCAATTAATTCATTTTTATATTTTTCTTTAATCGCACCCTGATCGGAAACAAAAACATCGAAGCCTTTGACCTTCGCCAAAAGCGCTGCTCCCGTTCCACTTTCACCTGCTCCTAATATGACCACTCTTTGTTTCATCTGACTTTAAGGGTTGCCAGGCTCACAATCGCCAATAGTATTCCCACAATCCAAAAGCGAGTAACAATTTTCGCTTCCGGTATATTTTTCTTTTGATAGTGATGATGTAATGGAGACATCAAAAAAATCCTTCTGCCCTCACCATATTTTTTTTTCGTGTACTTGAAATAGGATATCTGTATGATCACAGAAATATTTTCGATCAGGAAAATTCCACAGAGTAATGGGATCATCAATTCTTTTCTAACCGCCAGTGCGAGAACCGCAATGATTCCACCCAACGACAAACTTCCGGTATCGCCCATGAATACCTGGGCAGGGTACGCATTGTACCAAAGGAATCCGAGGCACGCACCAACAAATGCTGTACAGAAAATTACTAACTCGCTCAGGTTTGGAATGTACATGATATTCAAGTACGAACTAAAGTCAACGCGACCTGAGAGATACGCAAAAATGGCAAGCGTCAACCCGATGATTGCCGATGTCCCTGCTGCTAGCCCATCAATGCCATCGGTAATGTTGGCGCCATTGGATACTGCGGTGATAATCAGGATTACAACTAACGTGTAAATAATCCACGTGTAGTTTTTGTTCAGCCACGGAAGTATCTGGCTATAATCAAATTCGTTGTTCTTAAAAAAAGGAACTGTGGTCTTTGTTGATTTAACGTCTTGGTAACTTAATTTTTGCTGTACATCTTCTTTCAGAATCTCAATGCTGGCAACCGATGACGGGGACACTTCGCGAATTACAACGTGTTCGTTAAAATAAAGTGTAAGTCCCACAATCAACCCGATTGTCACCTGACCTACAATCTTAAATCGTCCTGCGAGTCCTTCCTTATTTTTCTTAAACACCTTTATATAGTCATCAAGAAATCCAATAGTTCCTAACCAAACCGTAGTTGCTATCAACAGGATAACATATACGTTATCAAGTTTTGCCATTAATAAAGTAGGAATGAGAATTGCGGCTATAATAATGAGTCCACCCATTGTTGGTGTTCCCTTTTTCTGCATCTGACCTTCTAACCCTAAATCGCGAATGTCTTCGCCTACTTGCTTTCTTCTTAAAAAAGAAATCAACTTATTACCAAACGTGATGGTGATCAAAAGCGAAAGTACGGCCGCTACACCGGCACGGAAGGAAATGTATTGAAACAATCCGGCACCGGGCAGGTTAAAATTTTTGTCGATATAGTTGAATAAATAATACAGCATTAGTTCGCAAACATTTTCAGCATCCGTTCTAAAACTTCTTTATCATCGAAAGGATATTTCACACCTTTTATCTCCTGATAGTTTTCATGTCCTTTTCCTGCCACCAGAATTATATCTTTTTCTTTAGCCAACATACAAGCCGTCTTTATGGCTTCTTCTCTATCGGCCATCACTAAAGTTTTCTTCGCCTCACTAGGTCCGACACCTTTTTGCATTTCTCTGATGATCTCCATCGGATCTTCGCTGCGGGGATTATCCGAAGTGAAAATCACCTTATTAGAATACTTGCACGCGATTGCTGCCATCAATGGCCTTTTCGTTTTATCGCGGTCACCACCGCATCCTACAATTGAGATCACTTGTTCAGTGCCAGTTCGAAAGTGCTGGATTGTTTCGAGTACATTTTTCAACGCATCTGGTGTATGTGCATAATCTACAATAGCCGTGAACTTAGATCCCGGCCTAATGAGCTCAAACCTTCCGTTTGCACCAGTGAGCGAAGACAATTTCATCAGCAACAATTCCGGATCTTCTCCTAACAAACAAGCTGCTCCATAAACTGCCAAAAGATTGTATGCGTTAAAGTCGCCAATCAATTTGAACCAAACATTTTTATCGCCTACCTCAAGCTCCAACCCTATCATTGAATTGGTTATGATCTTCGCTTTGAAGTCGGCCATTTTTTTGAGGCCGTACGTTTTCTTTTTTGCTTTGCAATTCTGCAACATCACCATGCCGCGTTTATCATCAATATTCACCAAGGCAAACGCATCCGAAGAAAGCCCATCGAAGAATCCTTTCTTCGCCCGGATATAGCTTTCGAACGTGTGGTGATAATCAAGATGATCATGAGTTATATTGGTAAACAATGCGCCGGTGAAGTGAAGCCCTTCAATGCGTCCCTGATCAACAGCATGCGAACTCACCTCCATAAAACAATGTGTGCAGCCAGCCTCAATCATTTGCACCAACAACTCATTGATCTTAATTGGATCGGGTGTGGTGTGCGTGGCAATAATGTCTTTGTCAACAATTCTATTCACAACTGTGGACAACATTCCCGCTTTATAATTGAGCGATGTAAAAAGTTTAAACAGTAGAGTAACCACGGTAGTCTTGCCATTAGTACCGGTTACTCCAATGAGTTTTATTTTCTGAGAAGGGTTGCCGTAAAAATTAGAAGCGATGATACCCAGTGCTTTTGCTGTTCCTTTCACTGTAATGAAAGTAATCTTGTCAGAAATTGTTTCTGGCAATCTTTCGCAAATGATAACACTTGCTCTGCTGCTCGCGGCCTTCTCTATAAATTCGTGTCCGTCTGTTTGTAACCCTTTAATGGCGATGAATAAAAAGCCAGGCTTAACTTTTCGTGAATCAAAAGCAACACCTGTTACATCCACATTCATATCCCCTGAGGTGGCCGTGATATTTACTCTATATAATATGTCGCGTAGTGCCGCCATCAGCTTAGTTTTAAATAAATCCTGCTGCCCTTAGAAATTCTCGTGCCCGGACTAAGTGATTGCTCTGCCACGCGACCTTTTCCACCATAATACACGCGCAAGCCCGACTTCTCTAATAGATATATGGCATCACGAAAAGTCATCCCGGTGACATTTGGAACCAGGTCTTTCACCACCACATTTTTCTTCAACATGATGGAGTTCACATTTTTTGATGCCCTAACCCATTCATCCTCCGTGGCTGTATGAGTAGAAACTCCGAGTTCATTATTCAGCATTGTGATCTCTTCCTGTTTACCGGCACGAACCGTTGGAAAAACTCCGGGCTCAGTGACTTTCTTTTGCTCCATGGCCACGTGAAGATTGATGTCACGCGAATAGATATTATCAGCAATGTCTTTGAACACCGGGCTCGCAACACTGCTTCCATACTGATAAATTCCTTTCGGGTTTTTGATTAACACAATGGCCGAATACTTGGGTGCATGTGCGGGAAAATACCCGACAAAAGAAGTGATGTATTTTTTTTCGTAATGACCGTCTTTCAAAATCTGCGCTGTGCCTGTCTTACCAGCAATTCTGTAATATGAATTTTTAATATTTTTTGCTGTGCCGTGGTCCACAACGCCTTCGAGCAGAAGCTTAAGTTGATTCAGGGTTTTTGTAGAACAGATTTTTGAAACCATTGTTTCTGTTTCAAATTTTTGAACTGTGTTTTCAGCCTGAGTTATTGAAGTAACAAATACCGGTTTGATCATCGTGCCATCGTTGGCTACAGCATTGTACAAGGCAAGCGTATGTAACGGCGAAATCTCAAAACCATACCCGTATGCCATCCAGGGCAACGTTATACCACTCCAGTTTTTATCTTTAGGTCTGGTGATTTTCGGGTATGATTCACCGGCAATCTGTAAACCCAATGGCTTAGATAATTTCAATGCATCCACATACGTGAGAAATTTTTCAGGACGTGTTCCAAAATACTTGTCGAGTAGTTTGGCCATCGCAATGTTGGAAGACTTTTCAAATGCTTCTTTAATTGAAATTCGTCCATAGCCGCCTTCATCGTGGTCACGAACTTTCTTATTATAAAAAGTAAACTCGCCTTTGCCTGTGTTAATGCTGTCGGTCAGTTTGATGTTGGTGTCTTCAAGCAATGCCATCATCGTTACCAATTTGAAAGTAGAACCAGGCTCAAACGATCCGGCCACAGCATGATTGAATTTCTCAGAGTAGCCACCGTCTTCATCTACACTCAGATTGGAAATAGCTTTGATGTGGCCAGTTTTTACTTCCATTACTATTACTGTTCCTTCATCGGCATCGTGTTGCTGCATGGCTTTGTGTAGAGATGTTTCAGCCACGTCTTGTAAATTAATATCAAGTGTAGTTTGGATATCTAATCCATCCACGGCTCTGATATTGTTACCGTCAAACACGGGTTTCCAGGTGCCACCAGCGATTTTTTGAAACAACGCTTCACCGTTTTGTCCGCCCAAAGCATCTTTGAAACTATACTCAAGACCTACACCAACGCCATCCTCATTAACATAGCCAACAGTTCTCCGGCTCAGATTAGAGAACGGCCTGTAGCGCACATCCATTTTCTCATAGATAACTCCACCTTTATATCGGCCTTCACGGAAGATGGGCCACGAAGCCATTTCCTTTTTCGATTGATAATTGATCTGTTTGCGATTGATCGTTATGTACTGCTTGCCGGATTCGCGAGCGTCTTTCAGCATCTCTTTGTATTCCTTGGCAGACTTGTCTTTATAAAACTTGGAAAGTTGGTACGCGAGCGAGTCAACTCCTTTTTTGAATACATCCTCTTTGGGTAACGTAGGGTCCATAGCCACTTTATAAAATGGCAACGAAGTGGCCAGCAAACTCCCATTGTCAGAATAAATATTTCCACGGGTTGCCAGCACTTTTTTGTAATCGAACATGATCTCCTCGGCCATCTTCGCCCACTTAGTACCCTCAACCAGTTGAATGTGTCCAACCTTTGCCGCTACACAAACAGCAAAAATCAATATGCCCAAAAAGGCGATTCGTACTCTTAATAATATAGACTTCTTAATATTCACCTTTTTCTACTACTATTTTAAATGGTGGTTTCAAACTCTCCTCCAATCCTATGGTTTTCACTCTACGTGCTACTTCGCTCTGCTTACTGGCAAACATCACATCTGCCTTGAGCGTAGTAAAATCCGCGCGCAGATCTTCAACTTCGTTTTGCGCTTTCTCAATAGCTCGTGTCGTTTTATCGGCATAATGAGTATTGCTGATATAGAGTAGACCTATGAAGACCACAAACAAGATTTTTGGAAGATATTGAACAGGGAATCCTTCTTCGAAATAAGTTTCCAGTTTCAATTTTTTTTCTAAACCCGAAAACGCACTCTTCCCGTCCGAAGAAGATTTTACTCTCGCTTCGTTGCCCCGTTCTGGTTCTATCTTGAATTTGTTATCCATGTTCTCTATCCGTTAATCGTTTTACTGTATGCCATCCTAATAATTATTAACTTCTAACTCTTTTCTGCTATTCTCAACTTTGCGCTCCGAGCCCTGTTATTTTCTTCTACTTCCGTTTCTGAAGCTTCCACCGGTTTTCGCGTTATGGCTTCAAAGGGTTTTATTTTATTGCCAAAAAAGTCCTTCTCCACTTCGCCAAACATTTTGCCGGTGTTGAGGTAGTTCTTTACCATCCGGTCTTCCAGCGAATGATAGCTCATCACCACCAGCCGCCCTCCTTTTTCCATCACTTCGCCACATTGGTGCAAAAAATCTTCAAGCGCTTGCATCTCTTGGTTTACCTCGATTCGCAACGCCTGAAACACCTGGGCGAAATATTTATTCTCCTTGCCCCGCGGGGTGATGGAGTGTAGTACTGTCTTCAAGTCAAGTGTGGTCTCCAATGTCTTCGCCTTTCTTGCCAAAGCAATTGTCTTGGCCGCTGTCTTTGCATTTTTCAACTCCCCATACATTCCAAAAATCTTGTGCAGCTCAGCTTCGCTATAAGTGTTCAAAATTTTTGCCGCAGTAGTCTTCGCCTTGCGGTCCATGCGCATATCCAGGGGTCCGTCATAACGGGTAGAAAACCCGCGTTCTGCTGAATCGATCTGGTGCGATGAAATACCCAAGTCGGCGAGAATGCCATTGACTTTATCAACTCCGTGCAACTTCAAATACTGCTTCATGTATCTGAAGTTCGCCTGACAAAATGTAAAAGAACGATGTTGTATTTTTTCCGCTTCCTTCTTTGCGTCCTCATCCTGATCAAACCCAATCAATCTCCCGCCTTTCAACTTCTCCAATAGCGCCATGCTGTGGCCTCCACCCCCGAAAGTGGCATCGACATAGATGCCTTCAGGGTTGATGTTTAGTGCTTCAATGCACTCGCTAAGCATGACGGGCTTGTGATACACGCCCCTATTCATTACTCGTTGAGGTACTTCTCGGCCAGTTTCGACAGCTCACTTGGGTCTTGAATGATATGTTTCTCATAAATAGCCGGGTTCCAAACTTCAACTTTGCTTCCGGTGCCTACCAAAATCGCCTCTTTGTCGATTTGAGCGTAAGTCAGCATGTTTTTAGGTATTAAAAATCGGCCGTTGCCGTCCAATTCTGCTGATACCACGCCCGACAAAAAGTTGCGCTGGAGTTTGCGGTACTCTTCGTTGAACTCATTTAAACCCGAAATTTTTGAGAAAACCTTTTTGAACTCCACTAATGGGTAAATAATGAGGCATTGCTCAAAACCCCTGCGAATGACCAATTCCTGGCTGTCTTCGGGCAGCTGGGATTTGATCCGCGAAGGCAGCACGAGTCTGCCTTTGGCATCAAGTTTACACTCATATTCACTAGTGAAGAAAGTCATAGACTGTAGTGGTTGTCTTTTTCTCCTAAGCAAACTTAGGTAATTTCCAACCACTTCCAACCACTTTGAACCACTTTTTTGCTTTTTTGGTCAAAAAAATGTCATTTGTAAGGTAAATTCTGGTTTCTCGTATTAAGTAGACACAACTAAGGTAAAGCAGACCGCTAGTCGCAGAACAAGGTCAACCTTCATTCTCAGATTTGAGATTTTCAAAATTGAATATGATCACGACGATATTTGAACCTGAAACCTTCATGCATTTTCAACTAGGTACTGAATAGGTGTGCACGCCCGATTTGATAATAATTGAACTCCTTCTGAGACGACTATGTTGGATACAGAAAAATCGACTTCAACTTCTATACTTGGAGACACCCGTTATCTGACATGAAAAAAAATCTTAAAGCCATTCCTGTATCCTTTCTTGATCTTGCCAATCTTATTCAAGGTGATCAGTCGGCGGGAGATGCCTTCAAAAGGAGTCTCACTTTTGCCCAGCACGCTGAGAGTTTTGGTTATAAACGTTACTGGTTTGCAGAACACCATAACATGGAAAGTATTGCTTCGGCTGCTACTGCCCTCCTTATTGGTTATGTTGCTCAAGGTACTTCAACGATCCGGGTGGGTTCTGGTGGCATAATGTTGCCCAATCATGCTCCACTTATTATTGCCGAGCAATTTGGCACACTTGAATCATTGTATCCGGGCCGCATTGACTTGGGCCTAGGCCGGGCTCCTGGAACTGATCAGGCAACAGCGTTTGCATTACGAAGAAATTTAAATGGCGACGTTGACGCGTTTCCCAACGATGTTATTGAACTTCTACAGTATTTGGGACCAGCGGACAAACAAGAAAAGGTGAGAGCCATTCCGGGCGTGGGGACAAACGTACCTGTATGGCTGTTGGGTTCTAGTACATTCAGTGCGCAACTTGCTGCCAGGCTCGGATTGCCATTTGCTTTCGCTTCTCACTTTGCTCCTGCTCAATTATTCCCTGCACTTCAGATTTATCATTCATCGTTCAAACCCTCTTCTTTTCTAAAAGAACCCTATACAATGGCTTGCGTGAATGTAATCGCAGCAAATACGGATAAAGACGCTCAGTACATAGCAACATCAGCCTATCAGTTAGTACTTGGATTAATTCGCAACAACAGAAAACCGCTGGCACCTCCAACGGATAACATGGAGCAGCTATGGAGTCCTGATGAACGTGCAGCTGTAAACCAAATGTTCTATTATTCCTTTGTAGGAAGCACGAATACGCTTGCAACAGAATTAACATCATTTGCCGAAAATACAGGTGTCAACGAGATTATGGTGACAACACACGTATTCGACGTAAATGCAAAAATTCGTTCACTCGAACTTACTGCATCTTTGTTCAAGACAAACAAGGTAGAATCATTACGGTGAAGCTCACTGGATAATTGGGTATTTGGATTGGACGAAAGGTCACCAATAATTATAGAAGCCAAGACAAGTATCAAGCTTTTAACCTAACGCTCTACTTTTTCCATCTGGTGATCATTTCAGTCCTTTTGCCTCATCCTTTTCTTTTTCTTTCTTCTCCTTTTTCTCTTGCTTTCTAAAGTATCCTCTCGTTAAAAAATTATGCTTGAGCGCTTCCATATCCTGATCCAGTTTGAAAGATGCGGATTCTGAATTTTTAATAATGGTTTGGATTCGATGTGCGAATGCAGTATCAGCGAGAAGTACACCAATCGAATTATTTCTATCATTCATTTTGGTCGTAATGCTTTCTGTACTTTTTGAAATAGTTGCTGCGCTAATACTTACCTTTTTTACATTAGAAATGGTTTTTTTGAAGACGGAAACATAAGAAGTGTCTGAAAGCAGAGTGGGCACTAATCCTCTCCCATGTTTCATTTCCTCTGTCACGGCTGAAATTTCGGAAGATGCTTTCGCTATATTTTCACCCGAAATTTTAAGGCTCGTTACAGTCTGTCTCAAGTCTTTGGCAAAGGCTCCTTCATTTAACAGCTCTCCAATAATACCCTGACCATTTTTTATTTTACTAGAAATTGCTTTTAAATCAAAAGTGATTGATCGCGTATTCTCCCCTACTTCTTTTGCAATGTTGATTAGCTGTTGAGTATCGGCCGGTGACACAGCATTAAGAGTATCGGCTTCCTGAATGATGACCGGGGAATTCCCTGGCTGAATCACCACGATCTTATTTCCTATTAGTCCATCGGAGCCGATAGATGCAGAAGCGTTTTTGCGAATAAATTCGTTTTGTTTTTCTCTGAGTGATAAGCTTACCACCACTTCTCCAACACGCGCGATTCTCACTGTTTTAACTACACCTATCTGAACACCTGAAAGCCATACTTTATCGCCTTCTTTTAAGCCTTCTACATTTTTGAAAATAGCAGACACTACAAATGTCTTGTTAAAGAAATTGCTGGCACTGCCAATAAAGAAAACAGCTATTAAAAATAATACCGAGCCACCGGCCACAAAGGCACCAAGTTTTACCCGTTCTTTTATTTCACCTTCGTCCATATTTCAATGTTGTTAATATTTAAAAAAAGGTGCCAACTCTGGATCCTTCGTAATCTTCAATTCATCAAACGTTGCCTCAACTTTGCTATGTCCGTCAATCAATGCTATAACCTTATCTGCAGTTTGCCGTGCGCAGCTAATATCATGAGTAATAATAATTGATGATGTGTTGTATTTTTTGCGAACATTCAGAATGAGCTCATTTATTTCAGCCGATGTGATTGGATCAAGTCCGGCCGTCGGTTCATCATACAACATAATTTTCGGTTTCAATATTAATGTTCGTGCAATGCCAATTCGTTTTTTCATTCCGCCGGATAGCTCTGCCGGCTTTTTTGTAGCTGCACCATCTAACCCAACATCCTGGAGGGCTGTTTTAACCAAATAATTGAGTTTCTTTTTGTCAAAAAGCTTAAGGTTTCTTTTCAAAGGAAACTCAAGATTTTCTTGTACTGTCATAGAATCATAGAGGGCGCTGCTTTGAAAAGAAAAACCTACCTGTTGACGCAACTCATTTAATTTTTCTGACGATAAAGACCTTATGTTATAGCCAAGCACTTCAATTTCTCCCTCATCGGCTGACATAAGCCCTACCATACATTTAATTGTCACAGATTTTCCGGAGCCGGATCGCCCAAGGATGGCAAGGTTCTCACCTTTATGAAGAGTCAGGCTGATACCTTTCAATACCTGTATATCTCCAAACGATTTTTTTAAATTAACAACGTGTGCAACAATCTCTGTGCTTTCTATATCAGTTCGGTCATGTGAATTATCAATATTGGAAGTAGCGTTGCTCATTATCGAAAAAGGTTGGTGAATTGCAACGACAATAAATCGATAATGAAAATAAATGACATGGAGATCACAACGGCTGTATTGGCCGCTTTACCGACCCCTGTGGTTCCGTCTTGTGAGTTATACCCCACATAACAACTGATGAGACCAACGGCAAACCCAAAAAAGGTTGCCTTTATTATAGACGAGAAAATATCCAGATAAGTGATATTAGCAGACACGTCATTGAAGTATAATTCAAATCCGGTATTGTTGATAGAATGAACCGTAAGATATGAACCGAGTAAGGCAACAATATCTGCAAACACAACAAGGATTGGCATCATCAGTGTGGTAGCCACCACTCTGCTTACAACTAAATATGAAAATGGACGCGTGCCCGAAACCTCCATTGCATCAATTTGTTCTGTTACTTTCATGCTTGCCAACTCAGCTCCAATGTTTGAGCCCAATTTCCCGGCACAGATAAGTCCTGTAATTAATGGCCCTAGCGAACGAATCACTGCTTGCGAAACCAAAGATGGCAACCAGGACTCAGCGCCAAACGAAGAAAGTGATGGTCTTGATTGTCTTGTGAAAACAACACCAGCCAAAAATGCGGTGAAGCTGACTAAAAAAAATGAACGATTGCCGACAGCATAACACTGTTTCAGAATTTCCCTCCATTCAAATGGCGGGGAAAGTGCTTGCCTAAAAATATTTTGAATGAATCGATAAATGTTTTCGCATTTCAATAAAAATTCCTTGAGTTTCATTTTTCCTGAGTTGAAGCATTATGCTCCTCCAAACAGATTGATGCGGATGATACTTATTCGGTAGTTCTATGAGTAACTCATCAGGGTTACATTTTTTCGCATTTCATTTGACAGGTAACAGCATGATCGAGATGCACACGTAAGACAGGTAATGTAGCTACGGCCCATTCTCTGATTTGTATATCATTTGAATCTCTGGACGCTTTTTCAAATAACTCGATTGCACCCTTATGCCCGCTAACCATCATTTCGCAATAAGCTTTGTCAAAGTCAGCTTCCAACTTTCCTTTTAAGTTTTTATAGGCTTCATAAGCACTTTGAGGAGGGGTTGATGGGAGGATAATTGATTTTCGCTCTGCAAGGGCCTTGAGGCCATCCAGGGATTGACGGTGACCTTCCTCCATCATTTTTCCTAATTCCTTTACTTCACTCACTGCGCTTTTTTGCTGAGCCAGTTCTCCAAGTTTAATTTCCTCCAAACTGATTCGGGCCGCCTTATCTACAAACTGTTGATCTTTAACCGAGTACTCGACAAAATTGAAAGAGGAGATAGCAAATATCGATGTAACTAAAGCTACTTGCAGGAGGATTCTCTTAATATTTTTCATTGTTGTAAAATTTATAATTGTTGTTGGCTCTGAATTGTAAATATGATAGAGGCCAATTTCAAAACGTTACATAACTTTTGTAAAAACTTATATCATTCACATAATTATAAAACTGGGAAGTTCCCACCAACTGGTTTCAACCAGAAAACTCCCAAGGGTTGCCTCAGGAGTTTCCAGACTAAATATGGATAGTAAATTACTTTTCTGCGCTATCAAATTAATTTTCATCAGCCACGGCCAATTGTTGTTTTAAAATCTTTTGATCAATTCTCTAAATAGATTTTTTGAAGAACCAATGAAAGCCAAGGCCCAGCGTTACTCCGTGAGTTAAAAGCGTTTCTTTATAATTGTTAGGTACGCTGGTAACGATTTCTGAAGTATTGGAAGTTGTATTAGTATTGTTCTGATCGTGACTTGTAACTGAATTATAACTATAACCCACAGCTACATCCATCCCGATAAAGTCGTTGAAGAAGTGCGTAAGCCCGATACTGCCTCCTGCATTCCATGAGAAAATACCGTTGATTGTGCCGTTACTTTGATATGTACTCGTAATGTTGTTATTGCCATTGCTCGACGAGCCGCCGCTGCCTGTACCAACGGTTCCGTTTAGTTGAGTGTAAAACATTGTCCTGGAAAGCTTATCGAAATAATAATAACGCAGAAAAGGTCCGGTATTAAAAGTCGAAGTATTGGTTTTAGCGTTTGTGGTTAACAAATTACCATTAACTAAGATCGTGTTGGTGCTGGTATTTTTTACTGAAAGACTGTAATTGACAGAGGCTCCTAAAACTAAATGGTCGCTAACAAAAACGCCAACCTGAGGACCGACTGAAAATGTATACGCCTTTGAAGTAGCAGCCCTTGCCTGGTTATTTCCATTACTGTAATTCAGATTGTCTGAGGCTGATTGATAAGAGTTTGTTCCAATAGTAGGGCCGACAAAAATAGTCCCTTTCGAAAATTGTGCTGAAACAGACAATGTCAGGGTGATAGAAACGATAAAAATTGAAGCTATTTTTTTCATGATATGTTTGATTAATGTGAACAAGAGAGTTATTCTATCACTTAATAAATGTTGATCAGTCAGAAAATTATGGGCACAAGTACCGGAGTGTGTTTGACGGTTATCAAAATGTCATACAGAGCTTTCAAAGCTGCTTGCTGGTTGCGCACCAATTGTCTGGCTTGCATGGTGAGATCGTTAGAAGAAATGGCGGCCTGATAAGCTGTTTGAATGGTGTTCTCCCCTGGCGCACAAGAGTCAAGGATAGCCTGACTACCGCTACCGGTAAATAGCGATTTTATTTTCATTCGTAAGTGATAAAAAGTACTCCTCGAAGTCAAACCACTCTCAACGGGTTCATTGCCCGATTTCGTTATTTCACGGGCCAGCGC
Organism: Bacteroidota bacterium; assembly: GCA_013285945.1. Taxonomy (GTDB): domain Bacteria; phylum Bacteroidota; class Bacteroidia; order Cytophagales; family Cyclobacteriaceae; genus ELB16-189. Next base: position 67,250 of record JABDGP010000002.1, read on the forward strand.
CGATACATTCTTCTCACTTTCAACAGCCATATTTTTGAGAGCTGTTTTCAAATTCAGCTCATCCGTTTTTTTTGAAGCTTTTTGATAGTAATCAACGCGATCGTTATTAATTCTCAAAAGCTTATTAAGAACTTCTTCAGTTTTTCCAGTTGTAGGCTTCATGGTTTTCATTGATTTATTTGCGCAACAAAATAGATCACGTTTGCGCTGATTAGTATTGTATAACTCTTGAAAGAAGTTACATCTTTCGTATACACAGCGATAGATTGATGTCAATTCAATCCGTGAAAAGTATAATGGCATCTCGTAAATATGTAATGCATTGCCACGCAAATTGAACAAGCTTTGATTAACCGATTAAAGATGTCTATATAAATACAAAACCAAACATCGTTACGGCTGCAAGCACTTTAAAAAACTGACACGATCATTGTCAATACTCATGAAAATCTCAGCATAGCAGGTGACGCACACTGAGAGGTTTAATACTAATTCAAACAAAAATTATGATAACTGCTAAAAAAATAGGCATTTGGATGGACCACTCAAGAGCTCATCTAATAGAGTTTATAACTAATCCCATAATATTGACAAAAACCCTCTCATCGGATTTTACACATCAGGATAAGCAAAACAGTTTTGAAAGAAGCGAGTCTCAAATGCATAATCGTGAACAACATCAACAGGCACAGTATTACAAAAGGTTGGGGGACGTTATCAGGCATTATGAAGAAGTTATCCTTTTCGGCCCAACGGATGCAAAAGTTGAATTATATAATCTACTCAAAGCTGATCACCTCTTTTCAAAAATAAAAATTGAAGTTCAGCATGCTGATAAAATAACCGAGAACCAGCAGCTTGCTTTTGTCAAGAGTCATTTTTCTAAACACACATCAACTTTCAGTGATGTGATTAAATAATGCGAAAGCTAAAATTAAATGATGAAACCAAAATTATGAAATCAAAAACTATAGCAATTGCACTTATGATTATCGGATTAATGATGATTAGTTACACAGGTTTTGACTTTATAACCACAGATAAAGTAGCTACCATAGGCTCAATAAAAATTGAAAAAGAGAAGAGCCATTTCGTTCAGTGGTCGCCCTATATCGGAACAGCTCTTCTGCTGGGAGGAGTTATACTGATTTTTCGAAACAAAAAGGAAGTCAATTAAAATCTGTCACGTAAAGCTAAATCATCATGAGATTGTCTCGCTGGATATATGGTTGCTTCCTACTTATTCATCTAATCCGCTGGCTTATTGGTCAATTCAAAAAGGCTAAAGTATTCTTGCGTAGCGTGATAGCCTTTCCTTAGCCGCTGACGACCACTCTTTTAAACTCTAGAAACAAATTACACAGTCTACTCAAACTTTCTCAAAGGCTTTTCGTATATTAACTGCAATTACGAATAATATGTATGAAGAAAACAAAACTTGGTGAGTTTGAAGAACTGGTATTACTCACTGTGGCCATTTTACAAAAAGAGGCTTATGGCGTTGAAATCAAGCGCGAACTTGAGGAACGACTGAAAGAAAAGCTGAGTGTAGGGTCGATACAATCAGCACTCAAACGCATGGAAGAAAAGGGATTTCTTACTTCCGAGTTTGGAGAAGCCACTATGAAAAGAGGAGGCAAACGCAAGCGTATATATTCTACGACTTCTTATGCTCATAAAGTGCTTGCGGAGATGAAAGACATAAGAGCGGGCCTTTGGGGTGCAATCCCCATAACTTTTGAGACTAAACTATCTTATGTACTGAAGTGATATGATTCAATCTTATCCAGTCACTCCGCCCAAATGGCCTTTGAAGGTCTTGCAGTTCTTCTTGAAGAAAGAATACCTGGAAGAGATAGAAGGCGATATGGAGGAAATCTTCCTTAATAATGTTGAGCAACTATCGTTGAGGAAAGCAAAGAGAATTTATACCTGGGAAATGCTCAGGCTGCTCAGACCAATCTTGTTGAAGAATCTAAAACAGTCCTCCACTTTTAATCAATACGCCATGTTCAAAAACTACTACAAAATTGCCTGGAGAAATCTGCTCAAAAAGAAAGCCTATTCAATCATTAATATTTTTGGACTTGGACTAGGAATTGCATGTTGCTTTCTGATTTTTATGTTTGTGCAGGATGAACTGTCTTATGATAATTATCATGAAAAAGGAAACCGGATCTACCGGGTAACTCATGGATCCAAATCCGCAGGTGATTCGCAAAAAGAAGCAAAAGCCAATCCATTTTGGGTTTGGGGAAATGCCCCAATTGGTCCTGCTCTTAGTCACGATTTTCCTGAGATTGATAAAGTAGTTCAGTTTTCCGGCAGGTCGGACATTTTGCTTAGCTATGGAGATAAAACCTATCAGGAGGACGGAGTTTTCTTTATGGACTCCACTGCCTTTGATATATTCAGTTGGCCTTTATTACAGGGTGATCCCAAGACAGCCTTAATAGCTCCTTATAGCATTGTCCTGACAGAAAGTACGGCGAGAAAATATTTCGGCGATAAAGATCCACTCGGTAAGTCTTTGAAGGGCAGCGAATCGGCCGGAAGATCAAATGCCGGTGACTATACAGTGACAGGTATAATGAAGGACGTACCGTCAAACTCACACTTTCGTTTCAATGCATTACTGTCGATGAGCACATTCAAAAAATCCAGACCAGATATATTTAATATGTGGGGCTACGTCGATTTTTATACTTATTTCCTTGTAAAGGAACAGTTCAATGAGTCTACTTTCAAAAAGAAAATTCCAGCGTTCCTCTTGAGGCAGCAGGATGATCCCAAGTCAACTTATACGATTGTAATTGAGCCACTGAAAGATGTCTACTTGAGAACTTCGGCAGAGAGACAACCGGGAGAAACCGGTAGCCTACCTAATATCTATGTGTTCTCCATCATTGGCATATTTATACTTGTCATAGCCATGATCAACTTCATGAACCTGTCAACGGCCAGATCAATGGAGCGCGGAAAAGAAGTTGGAATCCGAAAATCGATCGGTGCTGATCGGGGCAGTTTGATTTTTCAATTTTTAGGCGAATCCTTGATGATTGTTTTTCTGTCAATGATTGTCGCGATAATTATTATTTCGATCGCCTTGCCAAATATGAATAACCTTACGGGAAAAGAGTTTGTAATTCAGCATTTCATCAACTGGCGGACGATTTCTTTTGTTACCGGAGCCATGTTGCTGATTGGTCTTGCAGCGGGTTCATATCCGGCCTTGGTCTTGTCTGGCTTTAGGCCTGCATTGGTTTTAAAAGGAATCACAAAATCAAACACCGGCGGAGTTAATTTGAGAGGGGGATTGGTGGTTTTTCAATTCAGCCTTTCCATTGCATTGATTGCAGGAACGATCACCGTCTATTCACAAATGAAACAACTACTTGATAAAAATCTTGGGTTTGATAAAGAACGCATGCTCGTTTTGGATTACAACTACGATGGCGCAGTCAATGCAAAATCGGAAGTACTGAAAACTGAGATGGAGTCCAATCCCTCTGTTTTATCAGCCGCATTTTCCCGGAGTGTGCCAGGAAGCTATTTCCCTAATGCAGGAACTGAAATACAAACTGCCGATGGCGAAATGAAGATGATGGGTCAGCCTATTTTTCAGGTTGGAATGGATTTCATTACTCATTTTGGTTTAACGCTTGTAGCCGGGAGATCCTATTCCAGAGAACATCCGTCCGACTCCACTCATGCCTTGGTTCTCAACGAAGCTGCTGCAAAGCAATACGGCTACACAAATCCTGCTGATATCATTGGCAAAAAATTTAGTCAATGGGGGAAAACAGGTGAAGTGATCGGAGTTGTAAAAGATTTCAACTACGTTTCATTGCATCGCAATATTGAACCTTTAACCTTACCGTTGGAGCCCTACGCGAGCAGGTACTTGACGCTTAAAATAAAATCTGAAAATATCACAGAGACGATTCAAGAGGTTAAACAGATTTGGAGCCGGCTTGCACCACACAGACCATTTCTATACAGTTTTCTTGACGATGACTTTAATCGTCAATACCATTCTGATTTCATCTTTAGAAAGTTGTTTACAGCATTCGCCTGCCTGGCAATATTAATCGCATGCCTGGGCCTGCTAGGTCTGGCAACATATACGGCCGAGCAACGAACGAAAGAGATCGGTATCCGAAAAGTGTTAGGTGCAGACATGCGCAATATTGTTGTTTTACTGTCAAACGACTTTATCAAACTGGTTTTGGTCTCCATCATTATTGCCACTCATGCGATGAATCAATGGCTGCAGGGTTTTGCGTATCGAATAGAGATAGGGCCATGGATTTTCATTTTTGCCGGGCTAATTGCCCTTTCGATAGCTGTGTTTACAATAAGCTATCAGTCCGTTAAAGCTGCATTGATGAATCCGGCATCTTCGTTAAAAAGTGAGTAATGACACTTTGCTCTACTATGTTGGCACATTCGAAGGAGTCTTTATCAATACAAGCAGAATATTGTCCTTCACTAGCCGCACTAAGGAAACCTCAGCCCCAATCATTCCATGTAGCCCTGAGCATTTACAATCCTTAAAATTGGCTTAGTAAAATAGCAAAACAGGCCTAAATATAGGTTGCGAACAAGCTAATTGAACCTGATTTACGATCAGTTAACAAAACCTGGACTTTGTATTTGGTCACTAAACTTCAAATAGTTTAAATTTGAATGTCTAAAAATTATTGGCTTTACTCTATGAAAAGAATACCTATTCTTGCAATCCTTATTGCATTGGGGACAAACTGGCTTCCGGCTGCGGCCAGCGAAGTCACACCAATTGCCAATGGCTATCACGTTGTAGTCGCTACCTTTAGCGACAAGCAAGAAAAAGAGGCCCGGCTTTACTCAGAATCACTTAATAAGAAAGGCTTTCAATCCGGTTACGGTCTGGAGAAAGGGAAGCATTTTATCTATGTATTTCTTCAAACTTTTGATTTTGATAACTACACTGCTGCTGTTAAGGCGATGACCGATGCGCGACAAAAGCCAGAGTTTGCAACTGCCTGGGTAGTTAAAATCAAAGACGGCCGCGAAATCAAGGAAGGTGAGCCTGTTGTACTTGAAGAAGTCAAAAAAAATGATGCAAGTCCGGCAAGGGAACTAACCGCTAGCCTTGTCACCGAATATATCGACAATCCTCCCATGACACCCATTACCCGGCCTCAGCACCTTGGCAATACACCTGTCTTTCTTAGCGTTTTCCGTAACCGTGATAATAAGATTATAGCTGCGGAGGTTAAAGTCTTTGATGCCGAAAAATCTAAACTTCTTACTACCGTAAAAAGTAATTGTTATCTAAATCTTCCAGATCCAAGAACAAAATCTGGTCGGCTTTCTCTCGTTGCTTCAGCATTTGGATATGGAGATTTGAAAATGGAGATTGGATATTACACCACCGAACAAGACACCATTCAGCAGAATGTTACATTGTTTGGAAGCTACTTCCAGTTGATTTTCCCGCTGCAAAAGATGGACAAGGGCCAGGAGGTGACTTTGTCTAAAGTCGCGTTCTTCAACGATGCTGCAATAATGACTCCGTCCAGCACAGACCAATTGCAGGCTTTGCTGGAAATGCTTCAGGAAAATCCTTCAACGAAAATCCGTCTTAACGGCTATACCAATAGCAATGGGCGTGGAAAGATAGTTTATGCCGGACCAAGCAAAAATTTCTTTGCTCTTTCGGCTGATCGAATTGAAAAGACCGGTTCTGCTAAAGAATTGTCTGCTGCACGCGCACAAGTGATTAAGGACTGGCTCGTGAGTCAGGGCATCGCCGAAGCTCGAATCGAAGTCGAAGGCTGGGGCGGCACCAAGCAACTATACGACAAGAACAGCCCCAATGCTCGCAAAAACGCCCGGGTTGAATTAGAGGTAACTCAATAATATAAGTTTGATTGAGGGTTGAATAGCCTATAGAAGTATCTCTGGCTAAATAGTTTGAAAGTCATTTCTTAACTTTCATAAAAAACTATTATGAAGCTATTCCTGGTTTTCGTCCCTAGCTTTTTTTGTTTGGTCGCAGCTGCTCAAGATTTCAAAGAAGTCGATGCTTTGATTGGCGATTTTCAATTTGAAAAAGCCCTTCAACTGCTATCCAATTCGCAGGACACTTCCGATACTCGCGTTTATCTGCAACGTGGCCATTGTTATTTCAGGTTGGGAGATTACAAATCTGCTATTCAATCCTATAAAAAGGTTCTGAGTCTGGATTCTATAAATCGTACCGCGTTGATTCAACTCGGCCAGCTTCATGCCAGAAACAATGATTACTTCGAGGCGCAAGAGTGTTACGAGCGCCTGATTTCAATTGATTCCCTCAACAGTTTTTATTATAAACAATATGCCTCACTTGCTGCCAATGTGGACGTGCCAATGGCCACTGTGCTTTACGCGAAAGCTTTGCAGCTTAACCCGAAAGACATTGAATCTTATTCAGCCTTCGGAAATATTTTATTAGAAGCAGAAGATTTCACAACGCTTGACAGCTTGCTAGAAAGAGGGCTGCAATTGGACAGCCTTCAACCTTCATTGCTTTTGCTAAGTGCTAAATCTCTGTTTGGTCAGCACAAATACAAGAATGTAATTAGCGTCATCAATAAAATATTAATAAAAAATGATCCGCAACCAGTTTATGCTCGGCTAATGGGAGTAAGTTATTTTCAATTGGATGACTATGCCAAAGTAATTCCCTGCATGGAGTTTTTGGTAAACACAAAGCAAAAAGGTGACTGGATTCATTATTATCTGAGTGTCTCTTACAGGGAGCTAAATCAGCTTTCAAAAGCAATCGAAGAGATGAATCTAGCTATCGATGAAGGTATCTCCGACAACATTGGCGTATACTATTCTCAATTAGCCCGCACCTATGAGGAAAGTAAGGATTACAAAAAGGCAATCCATTATTACCAGGCTGCCTATGAGAATTCCAAATCAAAGATCTTACTCTACCATTTGGCCCGAAACTACGATGTCTATTTTAAAGACAAATCAGTAGCTGCCGCGTATTACAAACTATATCTGGAATCTGACGATACAATAAAGGTTGCCAGAGAATATTCTAAATACCGGCTAAACACTATTCCGACTAAGGAATAGACCTAAAGTAAAAGTTACCAGATCTTGATCCTGTCTTCCGGTTTTTTATACAGTTTATCTCCTGGCTGAATATTGAATGCCTTATACCAAGCATCCATATTGCTTGGTGCGCCTATAGCGCGGTACTCGCCAGGTGAATGCGGATCGACGAGAATCAATTGAGCCGAACGATCAGGCAAAGTCTTACTTCTCCACACCTGAGCCCACGCAAGGAAAAAGCGCTGATCCGGCGTAAATCCATCAATCTTTTTATCTGTCTTACCCTGGGCTGTCATTTTAAAAGCTTCGTACGCAGCATTCAATCCGCCCAAGTCGCCGATGTTTTCACCGAGCGTAAGTTTACCATTTACATGCAAAGAGTCCAGAACGGTGTAGGCATCAAACTGCTGTTGCAATAGTTTGGCTTTCTCATCGAATCGTTTGCGATCCTCAACAGTCCACCAGTTTCTCAATGAGCCATCTTTATCATACTGACTTCCCGAGTCATCGAATCCGTGGGAGATTTCATGCCCAATCACAGCTCCTATCCCACCGTAATTAAATGCATCATCAGCATCGGGATGAAAGAAAGGATACTGCAGGATGCCTGCCGGAAAAACAATTTCATTCATCACCGGATTGTAGTACGCATTTACAGTAGGAGGCGTCATACCCCAGCGCATGCGGTCCACTGGCTTACCCAATTGGCTAATCATATCATTGAAACCCCAATGGTTTGAATTCCTCACATTCTGAAGAAAAGTCTTGTTGGTAATTTCAAGACCATCATAATTTTTCCATTTGTCGGGATAAGCAATCTTTGGGTTAAATGTTTTTAGTTTCGCCAGTGCTTTTTGTTTTGTCACATCGCTCATCCAGTCCAATTGCTTGATTCTGATTTCATAAGCTTTGATCAGGTTTGCAATCAATTGTTTCATGCGGGCCTTAGCTTCGGGTTTGAAATATTGCTCTACATAAAGTTGGCCAAGAAGCTCGCCAATATTTCCATCGGTAAGGCTTGAAGCCTTCTGCCACCGTGGTGTCTGCACTTTTTGTCCGGAGAGAGCTTGGTTGTAAGCAAATTCAGCATCAACAAATGCCTTACTTAAATAAGGTGCAGCCGAACGTAACAAACTCCACTGTAAACAAACCTTCCAATCCTCAACCGGCGCATTCTTGAACAAGCTATCGGCTACAGGAAAAAATTTGGGAACATTAACAAGAATACTGTCTTGGCCGGAGATATTCAGTTTGGTCAAAAAGTATTTCCAATCTATTGACGGAGTTGTTTTTGTAAAGTCCGGAATGGAAAACTTGTTGTACGTTTTAACCGGATCTCTCATTTCGGTGCGACTCATCTGCGCCTTAGCCAGCTTTTTCTCCATCGCAAAAATTGTTTCTGCATTTTTCTTCGCCTGCTCTTCGGCCACACCCGTGAGTGTGAACAAGGTTACGATGTAGGTATTAAATGCAGCCTGAATTTTCTTTGTACGCGCATCAGACTTTAAGTAATAATCACGATCGGGAAGTGAAGCTCCTCCCTGACTTAATTGCACGGCCATACGGTCTGGATGCTTCCTGTCCTGACCAACAAAAAAGCCAAAAAGTGATGAGCCTATTCCTTGCGAACGCTGATAGATTAGTTCATTGAGCACTTGTTGTTTATCTGTAAGTTCGCTTACCCGTTTGAGGTCAGCACGGATCGGGTCGGCACCAAGTCGTTCTATTGTGATTGAGTCCATGGCCGCTTCATAAAAATCTGCAACTCTTTTCTTAGTCGAGCCTGGTGCTGCTTTAGTATCTGCAGCTGCATCGGCGAGAATTTTCTTCAATGCCTTCACATTGAAATCGCGAAGAATGCTAAAACTTCCCCATGTGGTTTCCTTTGCAGGGATGGCATTATTTTTAAGCCACACGCCACCGGCATATTCTACAAAGTTATCGCCAGGTTTAACCAGCAAATTCATATTGGCTCGGTCTATAAATTTTGCCTTGCCGGGGTCTTGAGATAATATCGTGGTAGTGCATAACAGAACCATTAAAACCGACATTACCAGTCTATTCTTCATTTTTGTCATAGCAATCTTTTTAAAGCTTTAAAAAATGAATATTACTAAAAGCCAGACATATATCCATCCTCATTTCCTCAAAGATGATTATTTCAATACGAGAGGTCTGATTACCTTGTGAAGACCAATATTTACTGTATGAATTCGCTATTGCGATTTTTTAGAATAGTAGTGATCCTGTTGTGCTTCGGGTTTTGCCGATCGGACAAAACGCAAAATGCAACCACGCAATTTAAAGTAATTGCATTCTACACTGCCAAAAAGGATCTGGCTCACATCAGCTTTGTGCACGAGGCTAACCGGTGGTTTTCGAAAATTGCAAACCAGAATAACTTCACTTATGATTCCACCAACGACTGGAGCAATCTGACCTCCGACTTCCTTTCTCGTCATCAGGTGGTAATTTTCTTGGATACCCGACCAGAATTGCCTGAGCAAAGAGAAGTATTCAAAAAGTATATGGAAACCGGCGGAGCCTGGATTGGTTTTCACTTTGCAGGATTTGCTCTTACTCCGTCGGTCTATCCTCAAAACTGGGATTGGTATCACAATCAATTTATCGGAGCCGGGCAGTACAAGGGAAATACCTGGAAGCCAACTTCAGCAATTCTACGAGTCGAAGACAGCGTGCATCCAATTACAAAACAGCTTCCGAAAACATTCAAATCTTCACCAAACGAATGGTATAGCTGGGAAAAAGATTTGCGAAAAAACCCAGACATCAAAATTCTGCTTTCAATTGATTCCTCCAGCTTTCCTCTAGGTACCGGGCCTAAGCCACACGAAATCTGGCATAGCGGATTTTATCCTGTAGTGTGGACCAATAAGAATTACAAAATGGTCTATATAAACATGGGCCACAACGACATTGACTATGAACATAAAACCAACAAGGAACTATCGTTTCAATTTGCCAATGAGACCCAAAACCAGCTGATTCTCAATGCTCTTTTATGGTTGGGAAGGAAAACTGAGTCTAAATAGCCCAAACAAGCCCAATTTCAGATGCAACCTTTGGCTGTTGATCTGAGTCTTGAATAAAACAGAAAATATGAAACCCCTGATAATTGCAGTTATAACCTGTGTATCAATCACCTCTCTTTCCGCGCAAAGCCTGGAGAAGAATGTTAAGCCTTTCAAAAAAATTATTGTTTCCCCAAAAATTAATCTGGTGATGGTGCCAGGAGCAACTGAATCAGTAAGAATCAATTACTCTAACATTGATCCCTCTAAAATCAATGTAGTCGTGAAAAACAAAACCCTCCACATTTACTTGGATGGCTCAAAGTATACCGAAAAACAAAACCGTATAAAAATGGATGGTTGGGTAAAAAAAGAAAACGCATACAAAAATGTGAGCATTACGGCTTACGTTACTTACCATCAAATCGGGAAACTGGTAGTGCGCGGTGAACAAGAGGTAGATGTGCAGGGGGCGCTCGAAAACCGGAAATTCAAGCTAAGCGCTTACGGCGAATGCACGATTACTATGGCATCCCTTCAAGCATTTAAATTCAAAGCTTCGCTTTACGGACAACATAATGTAAAGATCAATGGCGGAAATGTCGAGATGCAGAAATATAAACTGTTTGGAGAAAACAAGATCGATACACAGGCCATTCAAAGTGACGAGATTGCCTCATCGACTTACGGCGAAAGCAAACTTAAAGTCAACGCTACCGAAAATCTGAAGCTGGTGACGTTTGGTGAATCTGATGTTTTCGTAAAAGGCTCTCCAGAAGTAAATAGATTTACCTTCGGAGAGGTCTCGGTCAAAAGATAATCGCTTATTGATCAGGTTCGCTCCTTTGACTGTGTTGGAATAATCTTTCGCAGTTGTTGTGTGATCACCAACCGTTTTTCGATCAGATAATGAATTACCTTTTCTTCAAGCCAATGATGGAAAGGAAGCAGAATAGCAACAAGGAATATTTTAATCAATAACACCTTCCAGGGTTCGCCATGAGTTAAATGGTGAATCTGGTTATCGGCAATCAGGATAATAAATTCGAAAAGGAAAATAAAAGCAAAGAATCCCATTGCTTTTACAACACCCGGCGAAACCCTAAACAAGCCAATTGCTACCAGCAGAATAAAAATCGCTCCGATTGAAACCGTGATGGCCATATATTGAAGGTTATGTCTTCTGCGCAGGTCTTCATCAGCCTGCAGTTGCGCACGTTCTTTACGCTTGTTTTCATTATCAATTTCAAGACTTTGAAGATCTTTTTCTTTACTCAGTTTTTGAAGGCTGTCGCGAAGAGTCTGGTATTGCTGATGGTACCTATAGGCCGTGGTGAAATCACCTTTGAACAGATAAAGAGAATCTAATGAATGCACTACATCGCTCAGGTTTTCAATGTCACCCATACCTTCAATCGCCTCCTTGGCCTTCTGCTGGCAAGCAATCGCTTTATCCCATTGTTTCATTTCTTTCCACAGCATAGCATACTGAGTGTAATAAAAGTATCTCTGCATTGGCCCCGCCTTAGTGTTATAAAATGATTCAACCTTACGATAATAATAAATACTACTATCATAATGCCCGAGTTTCATCTGGATGTATCCGTTGGCCTTATCGATCTCATAAGACATGCCGATCTTCTGGATGTATGCAAAAATCTCTGGCGATTTTTTAATAACATCATACCCTTCTTTGAATAGATTGTTATTAAGGTACATGTTGACAATACCCAGCTTCACATTGATTTTATAATTAGGATCCTTTAAGCTATCTGCCAGATGCATTGATTTATCGTAATAAAAGTTAGCCATTTTATAATCCTTGGCGCCTGCATATACATTGGCAATCCGGAAGTAGTCGTACATAGGTTGTACTTTCTGTTGCGTGCGTAGGTGCTCGTTCAAAATCTTAAAGGCATAGTCCTTGGCTTTCTCATAATCTCCAAGACTCTGGTAAAAATCAACCAGTTTTTCATAACATAGTAAAAGCAACACGGGCTTATTACTCTGCTCGGCAATCGTGAGGGCATCGAGGTAAGCCTTGAACGCGCTCACCATGTCCTTCTTGTGGAGCAGGGTCAAGCCAAAGTTGTTGTAGGTGACTATTTTCAGTGAATCATTTTGAATTTCGGGCAACAAGGCAATAGCATCCTTATTGGCCTGAATAGCATCAACAATTCCACCGTCATTTCTGTGAATACGCGCCAAAAAATTGTAGCATCGGATAATCAACTCAGGGTCTTTATCAGCCCGGCTCAACACAAGTGCTTTCTGCACAAATTGCAATGCTTCCTGAAGATTAGATTTCTCAGTGCCCTTTTGCAAGAAACGATTAGCGTTATTCAGATTAGTTGATACAATCAACCGGCGATCGCGGGAAGCCTCTGCTATAGTTAACCCCAAAAAAGCAATGGAGTCAGATTTCTTGTGATCACTTTCAAAATACAAATCGGCAAGCTCGTAGCACGCATTGACTTTTTCTCCTGCGCCGTTCGCTTTTTTTAAGGCAGCAAGGAGAGCGCTTTCCTTTGAATCATTCTGACCTAAAGCGGTTTGTAGAAATAATGAAAAATAGGAGAAGAGTGCGACGCGTACTATAGTTTTCATGGGCTGGGTTGAATCCCTGAAAGTTAGTTGCTATTTTTTTGCCAACAAAAACTAATAAATGGTTATCGACCGTCTTGTGTCACTGTTACTTTATAACACCAGCTTCGGAATATCTTCTATTTTATAATAAACGGGCAACCCTCTTTCTTTCGCAATCCGCACATCATTGTCGGCACCCGTCGATGCACCCTCAAGGCGAAGAACGGCATCGCATTTTTCGAGAAGGCGGTGCGCTACTGGATATTGTATTTCATTCCATATGTCATCTCCTGGTCTTATCGAGCCGGCAAGATGAACCAATGGCAATGCAACCCATTCGCCAATCATAGGAACATGCCCCAACCGAAAAATGGGCAATGCAACTGATTCAAGGTGTCTCAAGTTCTGCTCCATTAGTTGAGGATCGTCATTGGTGCCACCCCGATACGGGCCTGCAATAAGTATCAGCATAAATTCTAATTTAGAATGCAAATTTATTTTAAGTAAACCGGCAACGACTTAAGCCAGATTAAGAAATGATGCCTTTGCTTATTTTCTTGCGGACGGCACTTAGGAACTCCGGAGTTATTCCCAGGTAAGAGGCTATTTGTTTTTGAGTTAGCTGTCTGGCCATGGCTGGATACTTTTCCAGAAACTTAAGGTATCGCTCTTCGGCAGGTGATGACAAATTCTGCAGCGTTCTTAGCTGCTCCCTTACATAGGAGTTCTGCATTAGTATCCTAAAATATCGCTCGAACTTGGGCACCTTTATATATAGTTTATCGAGGTCGTCCTTCGCCAACTGTAAAACACAAGTGTCATCAATAGCTTCGATAGAAGTCATCGCAGGAATTTGAGAAACAAAACAAGCCATATCCGTTATCCACCAATCGGCAACAGCAAACATGATGGTTACTTCATTATCACTATCGTCCTGATGAAAAGCGCGCAAGGCTCCGGAGTAAACATAATTGATGGTTGTGCATGGTTGGCCTGCTTTTAGTAAATAGTCTTTTTTCTTTAAGGTCTTTACAGTCAATAATGAAAGGAAATAATCAATCTCTTTTTCATCAAGTGAAATATGCCTGGCGACATTTGAAAGTATCGACTGGTGGTCCATAAACGATCAGCTTATCTGGTACTGAAAAGTAACAACTCCTCATTATCAGTTGGCGCAAAAATTGTCTTTATAAATGTAAGTCCGGTCTTTTCTAAAAGCCTTATTGATTTCTCGTTGGCCGGAGCAGTGATTGCACAAATGGTTTTCAAATTCAATTTGTCTTTGGCATAGTTGATTGTTGCACTTGCAATTTCAAAAGCATAACCCATTCCCATAAACTCAGGCAAAAAAGCAAAACCAATATCGGGGTTTTCCAGATTATCTCTTTTAAGGATGCCACACATGCCAATGGGTGTCCTGTCTTTCATTTCAACCATCCACAAGCCAAATCCATTCTCCCGATAGCTCTTGATTGGTCCGTTTCGCAAATAGCCGACCGCTGCTTCTTCCGTCCTGATGTTTCTGTCGCCAATAAACTCCAACCAGCCGGGTGAATTAACGAGTTCGATAATAAACTTTGCATCCTCCAACGCGAACTGTCGAAGGGTTAATCGTTCGGTTTCTAAAATACTACTCATCAAAAAAAACCAATTAAGCTTCTCTATATTCTTTTGTAAGTCCACTCACTATGTCACTCATAGCACGAATACTCTGCACATGTTCGATAGCAGGCCCAGCGCACCACACTGTTTTATACGTTGCCCCAAAGGCTGCTTTTTCAACTGCTTTCATCCCACGCCAGGCGATGATCATCTTGGTATATTTCTTTAATGTTTTATTATGATTCAAAATCCATTCGAGCAAATTGGCTTTCGTGCCCAGCTGTTGTACATAAGGTGTGTTGATCACCGTAAGTGCCGAACCTGATAGCTTCGTACTGCGCACTATGTCTTTCTCACCATAGTCGATCATAGCTTGCTTAT
>JABDGP010000003.1 GCA_013285945.1 Bacteroidota bacterium
CAACGACTCTACAAATGTTTATCTGATCAATGGATTGATGGAATCCACATTGGCTAACCTTCAAAAAATTGAAGACCTGAGAGTGATCAGTCGCACATCATCCGAAAAGTACAGAAGCCTGCCCAAATCCATCCCGGAAATGGCGAAAGAATTAAATGTCAATTATTTTGTGGAGGGAAGCGGTCAAAAAATTGGTGACCAGATTCTATTGAACATCCAATTGATTGAAGGGCCGAGCGACAAACACCTATGGGCGAAACAATATAAAAGGGAAGCCAAAGACATTTTTGACTTGCAACAAGAGATTGCAAAGAGCATTGCCGAAGAAATTCAGGCGGTTATCACACCTGAAGAAGAAAAGAAAATTGAAAAGATCCCCACCGAAAACCTTGCGGCTTATGATTTCTTTTTGAAAGGAAGAGAATTGTTGTTTCACGGTACCGGAGAAAGTTTAAAAAAGGCCATTTCCAATTTTAACAAAGCGATCGAGCAAGACAATAAATTCGCCTTAGCGTATGCTGATGCTGTGATTGCATACTACTATCTGGATCTGTTTCAAACCGATCCAAAGTATTCGGTTGAACTGAGTAACTATGCCGACAAGGCGTGGCTCTATGATTCAAAGTCGGACGAAAGCCTTGTGGCGAAGGCATTGTTTTACATGCACAAGAAAGAATACCAGCAAGCCATTCCTTATCTCGAAAAAGCGCTGGAGTACAATCCCAACTCGGGTCTGGCTATTCATTTCATTTCTGAATTGTACAATGGATTTACACCCAATACGGCTAAGTATTTGGAATATGCACTCGTTGGCGTGCGGATAAATGTGTCGGCCGATTCTACGTCCGAAAGCTATACTTACATGCACTTGAGCAACGCCTTGCTGCAAACCGGGTTTATTGATGAAGCAATGAAGTGCGTAAATAAGTCGCTGTCTTATAGTCCCAGCAACCCGTTTTCGGCCTGGATAAAGATCGGAGTGGTTTTCGCCAAGAACAAAGACGCTGAATTGGCTAAACAGTCGCTGATAAAGGAATTGAACAAAGACACCTCGAGGTTTTATCTGATGCAAGAGATTGGAAAGTCCTATTACTTTCAAGGGGACTACAAGAATGCCTACAAATACTACAAAAGATTTGTAGATATAAAACAAGCGCAGCAGCTCGACATCTTTAAAAATGAAAATCTAAGGATCGGCATTGTTCTCGATAAGCTGGGGATGAAAGAAAAATCGGAGGAGTTTATCAAGAGCTTTAAAGAGTTTGCCGACCATGACCAATCCATTTATAAATATGTGAATTTGATGGGGTACTACGCGTGGCTCGGCGAAAACAAGAAAGCGCTGGAGTACATGAAGCTCTTTTCAAAAGAGGACAACCTTCAGTATTGGGTTCTTTTCCTTGCCGATGATCCCGTTCTTGCCAAAATCAGGGATACAACTGAGTTCAAAAAAGCGATGGGAGACATCGAGAAGAAATTCTGGGATAACCACAACAAGATTAAGATCACTCTGGAGGAAAAGGGATTGTTGCAATCCGACAGCTACAAGACGTTTTTTTGACCTTCCAATATCTGACAAAATAGAGAGGCTGGTAAACCACCAGCCTCTAGCAAAATAACTTTTGGTTCCGTTTACTTAGTCTGGCTCCAGGGTGGTGTGATGCCATTCATTCTTGAATAGGCAACCAGCTGACCAAGATGTTCATTAGAATGCCCGGCAGCAATCAACACTGCAGACATATCGGTGTACTCGCCTGGGAAAGGAAATTCAACTTTCTTGGCAAGGTCTCCGTCCTTTAGGTTTTTAACAGCACCTATAATGGACTCGTAGGATTGCTTCAGTGCCGCAGCTATTGCGTCTTTAGTCTTTAAATCTTTTTCGATAGTTTCCATTTTTACTCCTTCAGGAATTTTAGCGCCTAATTTTGAGGCGAAGAAATAATTAGCTGAAACGATGTGTGCAAATACTTCGGCAATCGAGCGAACTCCGGCCTGGGGAGCCCACGCATATTTATCCGCCGGGATGGCCTGCGCAAGTTGCATTACCTGGCCCGATGAATACGAAAGATTTCCAGAAGCCTCCTTTTGCAATTGTCCTTGAGTAAATGCCTGCAAGGAGATTAGCAACACTGCGAACGTTAATAGTTTTTTCATAATGGTTGGTTTGATATGATTAATTAATGTAGAAATAATTTGGTGTACTACAAAACGAGGTCGGTAATGGTTCCTTTTCAAAAAAAGAATTGCTCGAATACAATCTTACCGTCTTTCACTTCATAGACACAAACTTCTTCTAGTTTCATGCGGCCCATGCCCTTGATTGTGGCATCAAGTATGGCGACCACACTAAAATAGCGCCCGGCTACACTAGGATCGGAGAACGAGCCGCCGTGGCGCTGCTCAATCATGGACGCAAACTGTGCTCCCTTTTCAAATACGGCTTTCTTGCCGCTGGCCGACTTCACCATCGAATTAGCAGGCTCATTACTTACAATGGTATCACCATAAAGTTCTTCCATTGCCTTTTGGATTTCGCCTTTGCGGCAAAGTGCTACAAGACGATCAGCTACTTGTTGTGTATTCATAGTTTTGGTTTGTTTGAATAATGACGGGCGGGCTTGCTCGTTCCGGACAACTTAATGGAAATAGTTTTGACTTTGGCTGGTGATAAACAGCATGCTCTTCTTTAGAAACGGCTCAGCGATTCAAAATCGACATAAAAAATGGCACACGTTATACACGCGTGCCACTCTATATTAATTGCTATTGTCACTTATAACTTATTTACCGCTCGCTGTTATTATTGTCTGAGCCGGCTGCTCATTATTAACATTAAAGATAGAGTAGAACAACATTCTGCCTTCTCTTCCATACTGACCGTCAACTCCGGCTTTTCCAAGCAGGCCAACTTTAGATTTACTTTCCGATGCACCTATCCCGCGCTGACCACCTTGTCCGCCATCGCCTCCAAGTCCGCGGTATCCGCCACGGTTGGTCAGATTTACTTTGGCAACAATCTCAGACTTGGCAGGTGATTTAACAAAGAGCGAAAATGTACCGCCCTTTCCACCATTACCGCCGTTGCCGCCACTGCCTCCGTTTCCACCATTGCCAACACAATGAACTGTAGTGTTACTTCCGTGGCTACCCTTTCCTCCCTTTCCACCATCGCCACCGTTACCACCGTACAAGTCGATATTTAATACTGAACTTATCTCCAACTGAGCCACCTCGATCGTCAAGTCTTTGCCAGGCTCTCCTTCAGACCCGCTATTTCCTGACTCTCCATTTACACCTGGCTTGCACAAGCCTGTGGGAGTTGGAGCGGGTTTACCATTTTTGCCATTGGCGCCACTCAAACCGATACCTATGATTTGGCTGCCGGTTCCCACTACTATTCTATGAGCTTTGATATAATTGACAGGCTTGGTCAAAACGAGTTTTGAAGAGTCTTTCAAAATCAATTCATCAAGGATAAGGCTATCCCGATCTATTTGTATCGTTTTGTTTTTTGCAACTTCCAGGGTGCCTCCATTTGACTGGGCAACTGAGGTCTTTATGAGGCTTACAAAAAAGATAAGGATTAAAATGGCGATGCCCAATAGGCGGAAACGTGAGAACGGAAACGCGCTACTTGCATCCTTGATTTGGTTTAGAACAGCATTTGTTTTCATGTTTGTGTGTTTTTTTAACAAATGTAGATTGCATGTGATGGCCGCGTTCTGCAGACATTGTTCAATACTATCTGGTGTAGTATTCTCGAACTTCGGCCATTTGATGATGCTTAGTATTCAAAATGAATAACAAAAATGCCCTTGAAGTTGATTGGTTTATTAAACCGTGTATAACGTTATGATTTATATACAGTTATAAAGAGGCAATTCGCTGAGGGATTAAGCAATATGAGGGAAATTAGCTTCTGCTGGCTTACCACACCAAACCTGTGTAGGGTTGTTGCCAAAAGTGTAACCTTTTGGGCGTATCAAAACAAAAATCGTTGAAATGCCGATCTTTTAGATAAAGTAACTAATTCTTAAGGATAACGAACTCTACTCTCCTATTCAGTTTTCGGCCATCTTCGGTTTCGTTGGTGGCAATTGGCTTAGTACTTCCAAATCCTTTGCCGGTAATTCTACGCGACTTGATTCCTTTAGAAACCAAATAAGCCTTTATCCTATCCACGCGGTCTTGTGAGAGTATCAAGTCCTTTTTAGCATCTCCACGGTTGTCTGTATAGCCGTCAAGTTCAATCTTAACCTTTGCGTTCTCTTTCAAAAACGTGACCACGCCATCCAGTTCGTGATAGGACTCTGCGAGCAGCTTTGTAGTACCCGTGTAAAATAAAATACTCTTTAAGCTCACCATCGCTCCCACTTCAATAGGCTGCAATCTGAAGTTAACGATTAGCTTTTTCGCGTCATGCGCTGCAACACTGAGTCTGTCGGAAAGGTTAACAAAACCTGAATCTTGCACCAGTATATTGTAGGCTTTGAGCGATGGAACCGCCAGTCTGTATTTGCCCTCGGGCGTGGACATAGCCGAATATGATGAATCGGACTTAAATAGAACCTTTGCGCCCAGGCCTGCGCTGGTCTTTGAGTTCATCACTTTTCCGGTAACAATCTGCCAATTTCCAGGGCTTAGGTTTCTATATAAATCATTATAAAACTCATCGAGTGCCTTTCGCAACGTCATCCCTACGGTTACGTTTGTTCCCTCCTCTACCGTCATCAGCAAATCTCCTTCAAATTCCTTGTCGGTCTCATTTGTAATGTAAAATGATTCATACTTATTGTTGCACAACAGAGAGTCGTTCAATGTTGCCGTTATTGCCAGCCTTACTTTGGCAAAAGATTTTGCCCGGATGAACCCGCTGACCTTGGGATAAAAGACTTCAACGGCTGTTGCTATAACAATTTTATCATGTGGTGCACTGCGCGTGTGGCCTACCCCGAACTCCTTCAAATCTGCCTTAATCTTATTCTGGATTTCGATCAGAGTAGAGGATTGAAAGAATTCGTCCAACGGGCGGGCTTTTATATCCTTGTAAATAACTTCACCAAAGAATTTGCTCCGATTATCTACGGGCAGAGAGACCGACACATCAAATCGTGAGAGATTTAGTCTTGTCACCTTTGACTTACTATGATAAAGCGTTGGCTTGGAGTAGAATAGTCTTGAGTTGAACTTGTTTTGCGCATAAGAACTATTCGCCAGGCATAAAACAATCAGAGAAACAAAAACGAGTATTTTACGATCCATTGTGTAATCAGATAAATGATCAAAGATAAAATAGTAACGGAGGTTTTGCTCATTGCATTTATCTCCCTTCTGGAGAATTATTATCTTTGACCAATGTTTCTTTTAAAATGAAAGCCGTAATAAAAAAACGCACCTCAGGAAAATCCATCCGCAAAAGGGCATCAAAACAAAAAGCCGGAAAAAAAGTCACCGGCTTTGAAAAGGCTTGGGCATTCTGGAAAACCATCCAAGTTGATATGAGCGGATTTAAGTTCAACCGTGAGGAGTCAAATGCCTGATAAGGTTTTTATTGACTCCAACATTTGCTTATACATACTTGATAAAAGCAATCCAAAATTTTCCGTTGCGAAAAGGCTTTTGCAAAACCAACCAAAGATAAGTACTCAAATCGTGGCAGAAAATGTAAACGTCTGCCTGAAAAAATTTAAGCTTTCTAAAGCAAGTACGCTACTTCACGCCAAAAGTTTAATGGAAGCTTGCGCAGTTCATGCGATCACTCATCAAGTCTTGAATAAGTCTTTAGTTATTATGGAGAGGTATGGATACTCCATTTTTGATAGTCTAGTCATTGCCTCTGCTTTGGACGCTGATTGTGTAATACTTTACACAGAGGATATGCAACATCAGCAACAGATCGAGCATAAACTCACCATTATTAATCCTTTTAGATAGTTTCAAACGACCTAACGCCTTATAACTAACTACAGCCAGAACATTCACAACTTGAACGGCTGAATACGTCCGGCCGTATCTCTCACATGAAGCAAAACATTATTGTTTTCATCCAAGCCAATCTCTATTCGAGGTCGCCCTTTTGAGTCGCGGATGAATAGCCCGACAGATTTTGATTTCGTCTTCCCCACGAATAATCTCTCCGCCCCCATCTTGTTGTCGGATTGTAGTCTTTTAATCGCAGCCCGATATATCGCTGTGTCGTTGAGGCGCTTCAATGAATCATCCAGCCGCAACAGATCGCCGGTCGTAAAGTCATCGCGTCGGTCCCACAGTTTCAGGCCATAGCCACGCACACGTTGGGGTTCTCCGGCATCCTCCGCGTATTGCAGCTGCATAATCTGATCATTCTTATATTGATCGACAGAGTACACCATGCCGCCGCCTTTTTTATTGCCCTCAAATACCAGTCCGCCGCATTCATCGCCATCATCATTAAAAAAGATCATTCCCGCCGACCGCTCACGCTGCGGCAAAGTCTTCCCGTCAACAACTCCAGGATGCTGACGCTGTTGATTACTGATCACCATTCGCAGTCTGCTGTCGCTCTCCACAATATTGATTCGCTCGGCATTTATCTCTTTGAAATTAGTATTGTCCGGTTGCCAGAAGATGAACCCGATCAAGCCAGCCACCACTAAAGTGAGAGCCGCTACGTAGAGTTTTAAAGCCCTGATTTGTTTTTCGACATCCTGATTCATGTATTCCTTGGTTTAATAGAAGTATTGATTCATTTATCTGCTCACTATCTCTAATCTGGCAAAAATACTCTTCTCAACTCATTTATTTTGTCTCAGTCGGGTGGGCACAATCGTTGATTAGTACATTGGTACTGTCCGTTGGTAGCTCCTGCAATCGGAAAGAGTTACATGCTAATTTCTGCGTGACTTGCTATCTTTACTTACAACCGTAAAAATAGCCTATGGCCAAAAACAAAACCGCCGCCACCACCAAAAGTGTAGATGACTTCATCGCGGCCATTGATGACGAAGCTAAGCGCGATGACGCCTATGAGTTGATCAAAACCTACAAAGCCATCACCGGATTTGATGCCAAGCTGTGGGGGCCAAG
Organism: Bacteroidota bacterium; assembly: GCA_013285945.1. Classification (GTDB taxonomy): domain Bacteria; phylum Bacteroidota; class Bacteroidia; order Cytophagales; family Cyclobacteriaceae; genus ELB16-189. The sequence goes on from JABDGP010000003.1 coordinate 7,066, forward strand.
CATCATCGGATTCGGCGCGCATCATTATAAATACGAGAGCGGCCATGAAGGCGATATGCCGCTGGCTTGCTTCTCTCCGCGCAAGACGGCAATTGTACTTTACATTTCAAGCTTTGAAAAGAAAGACGACCTGCTAAAGAAGCTGGGAAAATGCAAGGGATCGAAAGGATGTGTGTATGTAAAGAAGCTGAGCGACATTGACAGGGATGTATTGACGAAGCTCGTTACCGGTTCTTTCAAAGCGGTGAAGAAAAACTATCCTTCTTGAATTAGTTAAGCAAAACTCCCGGCAATGGTCCACAAGATTGAGCATGCAACTATTTCATTCAGCTATTGTCATTATTCGTCATTAGCCACACCTCATCAATTATACCTATGAAATCAATTCTGCTTACAGTCCTGTTGTCAGTTTCATCTTCTCTTCTTGCGCAGAAGATTGATTCCCTCGTCTTTAAGATGGACGCGATCTTTCAGCGTTATAATAATACCACCGGCCCCGGCCTTGCTGCTGGCATCGTAAAGGATGGCACTGTCATCTTCAGCAAAGGATACGGCCTTGCAAACCTTGAATATGACGTTGCCAATACACCTGCCACCATTTTCGATATCGCATCTGTGTCCAAACAGTTTACAGGCTTGGCCATCTCCATGCTAATACAGGATGGCAAAATCTCATTGCAAGACGACATTCATAAGTACGTACCTGAAGTTCCTGACTTTGGAAAGACCATCACCATTTATCACTTGCTGCATCACACGAGCGGGCTCCGCGATTGGCCCGAGGGACTGAATGTAGCGGGCTGGCGCTGGGATGAAGTGTTCTCGTTTGATGACATCATTCGCATGGTGAAGCATCAGAAAGAACTTGACTTTGAGCCCGGTTCAAAATATTCGTATTCCAACACGGGCTATAATCTGTTGGCACTGATTGTAGAGCGCGTAACGAAGCAATCCTTTCGCGAGTGGACCGACGCATCTATTTTCACTCCGTTGCAGATGACGCACTCGCATTTCCAGGATGATTATAGTCAGCCGATCAAAAACCTGGCGTACTCCTACGGGCGTAATAAAAACGAATTTCGCAAGAGCATGACAGGCCTTACCGCGCTTGGGTCAAGTTCTTTATTTACCAATGTTGATGACTTATGCACGTGGGTAATTCACTTTGCCAAAAGAGTAGAAGCAAAAGATCCTGTGTACTTGCGTATGCTGGAAGATGGAGTGTTTAACAAGATTGACAAAACACATTACGGATTTGGGTTGGCCTTCGGCGAAGTAGGCGGGCTAAAGACCGTGAACCATACCGGAGGATGGGCTGGCTATCGCACCGTAATCATGAACATCCCCGACGAAAAGCTATCGATCATCTTGCTGGGTAACATCAGTGACTTTAATTCTTATGGCAGCGCTGTGGACGTAGCCAAGGCGATGCTTGGCAAGAAGTTTAAAGAGGAAAAGAAAACGGAAGATGTAAGCGCACTACCTACGATAAAACTGAAAGAAGATCTTGCTAAAAAGTACACTGGCACATATCAGCTCGGCGATGGCTGGTTTGTAACACTTACACTCGAGGGCGGACAGATTATGACTCAGGCAAACGGTGAAGACAAGTTTCCAACATTGGCTAAGTCCGACTCTGTCATCTGGATTGATGCTTACAGTTCTTCCATGACGTTTGTAAAAGATAAAAGAGGTGATGTAAATATGCTTCGCTACAGAAACATCAAGGCCAAAAGAGTTACTCCATTAAAGCCTGATCCATCGCTGCTTGGGCAATACGTTGGCACCTATTATAGTGAAGAGCTTGGCGCTGAATACAAGATCGATATTGCCAACAACAAGCTGATGATGCATCACATGCGTTTGGGCGATTTTGAAGCAGAGCCCGATATGCTTGCTCCCGATAAGTTTAGCAGCAGAGTCGGTTCATTGGTATTCTTTAGAGAAGATGGCAAACTTAAAGGCTACAGGCTTTCGAGGGGAAGAGTAAAAAACATTTTGTTTAGCAAGCGATAGGTATTGAGTTCCTCTATCGTTGTTTGCATGTGTATAACCGAATTTGGTCTCCACGGCCAACCATTTTATTTCGGAACATCGATGCAGCTAGAGAGATTATAGACATCGGTAAGCCAATCATGCATGGAGGAAACGGAATGACTGATCGGGGAAAGGAGTGACGCATGGAGATAAAGAAATGATGCCTGCAGATAAGGGAATGACGCCTGTAGATAAAGAAATGATCGATCACTGGAAGCCAATCCGCGAAATTATGAAGTAATGATGCCTCCAGATGACATCTCTATCAATCCAAAGAAGATAATTGTGAATAATTGCAAAGAAAACAGCTGCCAATGAAATTAATGTCAACCGCTCTCTAACGGACACCATTCGAATTCAAGAGGATTCCCGTGTCTGGCTAATCAATGAATTTCTACTTCACATCGCCCCTTTACCCCTCTCATCGCAAAACCTTTTGAAATCAGCAAAAAGCGTATTAGTTTGATAAGGTTAAATAACCCCTTTTATGAATAAGCTTACCTACTTCTTGCCGCTTTGCGCGATGTTTATCTTTTACAAATCAACGGCTCAGAATTATGTCATTCAGGAAACTAATATCGACCCGAAGAACAACCTTTCTTCATTCGTGTATACGGCCAAGAAGTGCGCGGCGGTGATGGAGAAGAAATCTCCGATGTCTTCGCTCGCGTTTGCAAGCAATTCAACACTGACAAACATCTTTATAAATGCCTTATCAGATAAGTACGTGGTGACTTTCCCCCCGTCTACAAAGCCGGATTACGGGCCCGTCATCGAGAGGCCTCTCGCCAACAGCAAGGATAAAATCATAAAGCTGACCTACGCTTTGTTCCCTGCCGATAAGAAATCTACCGATCGCTACGTTCAACTGATTGTAACCTTCGACAAAACAAGCCCCACGCCCAAGATCTACGACATCCAGGTGAAGAATAAAGCTGAGGTGGGAATCATCAGCATTACAGAGCGAGAGGTTTTGAACCTTACGAAAAAGCCAGAGCCGGCCGCTGCCAAGAAAAGTACCCCTACCGTAAAGAAGAAGGCTCCGGTGAAAAAGAAATAGTCTAGCCTACTCCGATCTCAAGCTGTTCACAGGGTTAGCCAGCGCTGCCTTGATGGATTGGTAGCTCACGGTAAATAACGTGATTAACAATGCGCCCATGCCGGCCATCGCGAAAATCCACCATGCTATTCCGGTGCGGTATTCATACTTCAAAAGCCAGGCGCTCATAAAATAGTAAGCCACAGGCATGGCGATGAAAAGGGAAACAACGACAAGGACAATAAAATCCCGCGACAACATTCCCCAAAGATTGAACACTGAAGCGCCCATTACTTTGCGTACACCGATTTCTTTTGTGCGCTGCTCAGCTACAAAGCTCGCGAGCCCGAAAATACCCAGGCAGCTGATGAATACAGCTAAGATGGCGAAGAAGCTGGCCAGCTTGCCAATGCGCTCTTCGTCCTGAAACTTCCTGGCATACTCTTGATCTACGAATTTATACTCAAAGGGCGAAGCCGGGTTGTATTTATTAAACACTGCTTTAACTTTTTCAATGGACTCTTTCGAACCGGCAGCCTGGTTTAGCTTAATGATTATTACATTCTCTTCGTCTTTGGATATGTGAAACAACGAAGGCCGTATAGGTTCATAAGGAGACTCGATCACCATGTCCTTGATAATCCCGATGATGGTAAATGGTTTGCTGTTCCAGTTAAGAACTTCCCCGATAGGGTTCTTAAAGCCTAAAAACTTAGCGGCAGCTTCGTTAATTACAAACGTTGATGAATCGGTGGCATGGTCGCGAGAGAAATCACGGCCATCTTTGAAGGTCCAGCCCACGGTTTTGCCATACTCATAGGTCACACCATTGTTAGGGAAATCAACTGCGAGCCCCGGGTCTTTGCCTTTCCAATCGAAACCGCCATTGGTATTCCACACCTGTGTAGTCGGGCTTCCCGCTTCTGTCATTTCCGTCACCGCTCCCGAGTTTTTTAATTCGGTGCGCACGGCTTCAAAGTGCTTGTGAATATCAGGTGTAGATTGAAAGATGTTGATCAATCCGTTCCGGTCATACCCGATGGGGCGGTCTTTCGCAAATTCGATCTGGCGAAACACAACAATGGTGCCGATGATCAGTGTAACCGAAACGGTGAACTGCAGCACCACCAGAACCTGGCGCGGTATGGAAGCGAGCCTGCCTGCACGAAAGGTTCCCTTCAAAACTTTTACGGGTTGAAACGAGGATAGATAAAGGGCAGGATAGCTGCCCGCGATGATTCCAGTGAGCATGCTGAAGCCAATACCAACCAACCAGAATAAAGGATTACTCCATAGCAGGCTGAGTTTCTTATCCGCCACCTGGTTGAACATCGGCAGCGCCAACTGAACTAAAAGCAGCGACACAATAAATGCCAGAAGGGCCACCACCAGCGACTCACTGAAAAACTGACCGATCAACTGCGAGCGCATCGATCCTATCGATTTGCGGATGCCGACTTCCTTCGCACGCTTTTCAGATCGCGCGGTGCTCAAGTTCATGAAATTGATACATGCCAGCAGCAACACAAACACACCGATAACGCCAAACAGCCAGACGAACTCAATTCGGCCACCTATGTTTTGTCCGTTCTTAAACTCAGAATACAAATGCCATTTGCTCATTGGGTGAAGAAAGACCTCAGGCTTGTATTTCTTGTCGTCTTCGTCTTTGAGCTTGTTGAATTTTACATTTTTAATCTTGGCGGAAACCTTTTCCATATCAGCTTGATCGGCCAGCTGCGCAAAGGTCTGAGTGAAGTTACTTCCCCAGGGGTCTTTCATTTTCTTTATCCACTCATTCGTGATCAGGTAAAGCTCCCATGGCAAAATGTATCCCACGTTCCTGAATGTTGAGTTATAAGGCAAGTCTTCATACACGCCGGTAACCTTTACATCTACTTTGTTGTCCATCCGCATGACCTGGTTCATCGGGTCTGTGTCACCGAAGTAGGCTTTCGCTACCGATTCTGACAAGAGGATCGAATACGGGTCTTTCAATCCATCACGCGTGCCACGCAGCATTTTCAGCGAGAGCATCTCTGTCACCGCTGGCTCAAAGTAGTTTCCATCCTTGTTAAATTTCTTTTCGCCCACCGTCAGGATGTGAGTGAACGTCCATGACGATTGTAATACATACTTAAAGTCGCTGCCAAAGTTGTTGCGGATTTCTTCGGCCATCGGGTAAGGATTGGCAGTCTGTGAGCCAACGTTTCCATTATATATATTATGTTGCCACACCTGCGCAATGCGATCGTAGTTTTCGTGATATTTATTGAATGTGAGCTCATCCCAAATCCAAAGACCAATAAGCATTGCCACCGCCATGCCCGTAGCAAGGCCGGCTATATTAATAAAGGAGTAGCCCAGGTTCTTGAGAAGGTTTCTGAAGGCAATTTTGAAATAGTTCTTGATCATAATGGCGAATTTGGCGTGAACAGGCTTATCTACTCTTAACGAATACTCCCAGAAATTTAAAACGTTTCAGGCTATCCTGGTAATTATTTGTCTTTTAACGGCCATTTCGCCGGTGATGATTCAGGATGGTTTAAAAATTCAGCACCAATTGATGCAACCTTTCTTACTTTCGATGGTATTATAGACAAAGGTGAAACAAATACGCCAAATTATTTAAAAATGAAAGGAACGTACCTCGGAGAATTTGAAGAATTGGTCCTGCTCACGGTAGGGATATTGTTTGATGACGCCTACGGACTTGCCATTGTAGACGAACTCGAGAAACAGACCAACCGCAACGTGATGATAAGCTCTGTTCACAAGGCACTGGTCAGGCTCGAAGAAAAGGGCTACCTAAAATCTCATCTCGGTGGAGCTACCGAAACACGCGGCGGGCGAGACAAGAGATTATATGTTCTTACCCAGTCGGGAATAAAGGTGTTGGATCAATCCCGCGAGATGCGCAACGCGATGTACAAACAGGTTCCTAAAATAGTTTGGGAGGGTAGCAAAATATGAAATCAAAACAAAAAGATAGTCCGCCGAAATGGGCTATGCGTTTTTTTCGCTGGTATTGCAATGATCATTTGTCTGAAGCTGTGCTTGGCGACATGATTGAGCTTTATTCAAGAAGAAGACAAAACCTGGGAAAACGAAGAGCTGATCTCCTGTTCCTCTGGAATGTAGTGTGCTTCCTTCAACCTTTCGCCATCAAAAGAAAATCCTCACCTCAAAACAACTTCGCCATGTTTGAAAACTACTTCAAGATTGCCTGGAGAACCATGTCACGTCAAAAGATGTACACTGGTATTAAAGTCGGCGGGTTTGCCATCGGCCTGGCCACCTGCATCCTCATCTTCCTTTTTATAAGAAATGAAATCAGCTACGACAGGGAGTTTGCCAATAAACACATTTATCGTGTGTACAATGATTGGCGTGGGTCCGATCCCGGAAAGTGGACTTCATTCCCTGCCAACATCCACACCATTCTTAAAAACGATTACGCAGAAGTAGAGAAGTCTGCACGTCTTATTCCATACAAATGGTTCAATGCCGGCAGTAATTTAATCCGGCGAGACGATCGCGTTGACAACACTTATGAGGAAGGCTTCGCTTATGCCGACAATGATTTACTCGACATCCTCAACGTGCCAATGATTTACGGAAATCGTAGTCAGGCGCTCACAAAACCAATGTCCATCGTCTTGTCTAAAAAGATGGCCGACAAATATTTCCCCAATGAAGATCCAGTCGGTAAAATAATTATCCTCAATGAAGAAAAAGCAAAACCGTATGAAGTCGGTGGTGTAATGAGAGATTTTCCCACGAACTCGCACATCCATTATGAATTCTTTATAACACTCGTCAACATAGAGTTTTGGCCTGGCGAACAAACAAGTTGGTGTTGCTGGAATTACAATGCTTATGTCAGACTCAGGCCAGACACAGACATTCCATCATTTGAAAGGAAATTGACTTCCATGCGTGATACTTACCTCATCACACATTTGGAAAAAGTAGGAGACCAGTCCGTAGCCGACGTAAAGAAAAATCATTTTTTCGGACTGCAACCTGTGGAAGACATTTATCTCAAATCGGATAAGATTAGTGACGAGCAGCAACACGGAGACGTGCGTTATATCTGGCTCTTCGGTGGCATCGCTGTCTTTATTCTGCTTTTGGCTTGCATCAACTTCATCAATCTCTCAACAGCAAAATCGGCAAACCGTGCGAAGGAAGTTGGTCTTCGGAAGGTTGTCGGTTCAATGCGCAGCTATTTAGTAAACCAATTCCTCACCGAATCATTGGTATATAGTTTCGTTTCATTCATGCTCGCCGTAGTGCTTGTCATTCTCGCTATGCCGGTTTTCAATTCCCTGTCAGGTAAACAATTACTTGTTCCGTGGACTACCTGGTGGTTCTTACCTATGCTAACTGCGTCTGCCGTTATCGTAGGCATAGTTGCCGGAATCTATCCCGCCTTTTACCTGTCGGCCTTCAAACCGGTTGACGTACTCAAAGGAAGTGTGAGCCGCGGAAGCAAGAGCTCAAAAATGAGAAGCGTTATGGTCGTATTCCAATTCACAACTTCCATTATTTTGATCATTGGCACATTCATCATAAACAAGCAGATGAATTTTATTCTCAATGCGAAGTTAGGTTATAATAAAGAGCAGATCATTATGATTCAGGGAGCGAATACACTTGAAGAGCAACACGATGCATTCAAAAGTGAATTGAAGCAGCTTGCCGAGGTGGAGAACGCAACCTGTAACAACTACCTGCCGGTTTACGGCACCAACCGAGATCAACATGGTTTTTGGAAAGAAGGGAAGCAAAAAATAGACAAGCCGTTGTATGGGCAATTCTGGTATGTAGACCAAGACTATATCAGTACGCTGGGAATGAAATTATTGGAGGGACGAGACTTTGATGAGAAGCTTAAATCCGATACTGCTTCTATGATTATTAATCAGGCGTTGGCAAAAGCAATGGGTCTCAAAAAACCGATTGGCGAGCGCATTGGCGGAGGAAGAATGTATAATGTAATTGGTGTGGTGGAAGATTTTAATTTCGATACGATGAAGGGAGAGATCAGACCTTTGTCTATGGTAATGGGTAGGTGGGGATCGATCGTATCCGTAAAAGTGAAGTCAAAGAATGTGGCGAGCGTAATTCAGTCGATCAACAAAGTTTGGGACAGGTTCATGCCACACCAGCCATTTCGTTATACTTTTCTCGATGAGAGTTATGCAAAGATGTATCAGGACGTTGACCGTATGGAAAAAATCTTCGCGAGCTTTGCGGGTCTAGCGATCATCGTTGCTTGTCTTGGTTTATTTGCGCTCTCGGCATTTATGGTAGAGCAGCGAAGCAAGGAGATCAGCATTCGTTTGGTGATGGGTGCATCCGTAAGAAATATTTTACGATTGCTCACACAAAATTTTGTGAAACTGGTGCTTGTATCATTTATTATTGCCGCCCCGATCTCGTGGTATATGATGAATAAGTGGCTGGATGATTTCGTTTACAAAATCACCATCTCGTGGGATGTATTCCTTGTAGCGGGGCTTATTTCGGTATTTATCGCTTTGCTTACGATCAGCTATCAATCAATAAGTGCGGCATTGGCAAATCCAGCTAACCGGCTCCGATCTGAATAAGGTGGAGCATGTAAAGGCCTTGCTAGAGTAGAAGATACTAGGAAAAGAGTTTACCTATTGATTCTCTTAACTTTTTTCCGGTGCTTTTTTTCTTGGTTTTGTAATCAAAAGTGGGAGTGCCTCTCATTTCATCAGTGGGCGGCTCTCTCTTTGTTTTTTCAATTACCAAAATGCTGTCATAATAATGAAGCGAATCAACCGATTTTGTGAACTCACTTACTTTTAAGCTCCTTTGTTTCGAGTGGTAAGCATTTATAAAGTCTATAAAATTCTTGCTGTATTCAATAAAGCTTCCTCTCCTTTTGTAGCCACCACCATAAGACTTCCAATAAGAAGTATGGAGGTCTTCGCACAAATAGACTCCGTCGTCTTTAACTAAATCAAACAACTCCTCAAAAGTTACAATCTGTTGATCCATGGTGTGGCCACCGTCATCAATAAGAATATCGACTCTTGGCAATTGCTTTTTTATTTCCCTCAAAAACTTCCTATCTGATTGCGATCCTATAAAAATGGTAATGTTATCTTCCTCAATCTGTTTGCATCTTGGGTCGATATCGATACCATAAATTCTGGTTTTTTCTCCAAAATAATTCTTCCACATTTGAAGACTTCCGCCCTGAAATACTCCGATTTCAAGAATTATTATTTCCTTATTCCTGAACCTGCTGAAGTGCCTTTCATAAATATCAAAATAGTGTTTCCACTTGTGAATAAGCCTTTTATCGTTTTGCTTAAAGTACTTTTCCAGATCGCCCATGTTTTTTGAATTTGGATAGCAAGTTATTATTTGGCAGTCCTTAATCAAATTCTTTTAAATCATTTTCAAATCTTCGCTTGTCGTTCCAGTAATTACGGCTATAAACTCTAATATTCGGCCAGTTTTTCTTTTTCAGTAGTTGAGGCAACAGCGCATGGGATGCTTTTGCAGATAAAGATTCGTGATAAAAATTATCATCCGTAAAGATGGCGCCCTTATATACATTAGCCTTTTGCACGGCCAAGTCATAAAAAGGAAACACGTTCTTCTTCAATACAATTCCTGACTTAGCTGCCAAATGCTCAATTTGGAATTTGAGTTGGGCCGCCTCCGAATACTTTTTATCAGGTACAATATGCGGATGGAAATCTCCATCAGAAACCTGGCGTGCAAAGCGCAGATACTCTTTCAATAATTTAGGACCAGCGTTCTTTGTCTCCCCTACCTCCAGTTGCTCTGGCCAAAGACTGCTCACTACAATAATTTTTTCGCGTGCACGACTTACAGCTACATTCAACCGGTTTTCTCCTCCATCCATATTCAGGCTACCGAACTGTACACTCACTTTGCCTTTATCATCTGGCGCATAGCCAATAGAAAAAATAATAATATCGCGCTCATCCCCTTGCACATTTTCAATGTTCTTAACAAACAACCTCTCGGGAAGTAGGGTACTACCTTCTGCAAATTTCTCTTCCAAGCAATCCAACACCAGCGATTGTTGACTAGCGTTGAATGTAACTATGCCAATTTCTTTTGTAGGGTTAATTTTTGAAATCTTCAAGACGATATCTGCAATATGCCGGGCTTCTACCTCATTTGAATTATTCTTCCAGATGCCACTTACCTTATTGTATTCGATGGCTGGTTGCAGTTTATTTATTTGATTGAAGTCGGGCAGCAACTGGAGCCGGCCTTCATAGAAATGCTTATTCGAAAAATCGATCAGTTCCAACGACTGACTGCGATAGTGACCATTGAGTTTTACAGTCATCAAATAACGGCTTGTCAATTCCAATAAAGAATCAACTTCGGCATCGGGCTCTTCAAACTCTTCGTCTTGCCATCGGGCCAGATAAAAATCGCCAGGCCGAAGTTGCTTACTATCTCCGGCAATCACAGCTTGCTTACCTCTATAAAGTGCAGGAATACCTCGTTCGGCGAAACATTGGGACGCCTCATCAAAAATTACGAGATCAAAAATTTCTTTCATTGAAAAAATAGCGCTGACCGATTCGGGCGATGCCAGCCAGCAAGGAATGAGTTTGAAAATCTCGTCTTCGAATTCACTGACGACCTTTCGCAACGGCCATATTTTCTTCTTTTTTGTAGTTTGATGTAACAGGTCACGATAGCTGATTCTGTTATTGAGTCGGTTAAATTCAAGGTTGTCAGTGGCACGTTCCCGGGCCCGAAGCAAAAGAATTTCCTCGCTCAGGCTTTGTTTAATTTCAATTTGCTCTCGCAATTCACTCTCAAGGGCGTTCATCTTTCCTGATGAGACTATCCTTAATTCAGGATGTTTTGTTTCGATATGATCGATCCATGCTAAACATAAACTGTTGAGAAATAATTGCTGCCATTCGCCGGTCTCTATATTAGTAGACTTTTCCTTTAGTTTAGTGATGATCTGCAATTCATTTTCAGATAGTGCTTCCCGTAACTTGTCAAATTCACAAAGCGAGTCAAAGTCCTGTGCCACCAAAGCCGCCAGTTCATCTGCAGGAATTCGGCCGCTGGAAAGATTATTCAACTGGCTAATTGATAAATAGGAAGACCAATGATTCAGCTTATCTTGAGTCTGTACCAAAACCTGAATCAGCGCCTGCATCTTATTCTTAAATTCAGCTTCCCTCAGATGAATGGGGTTCAATAAATTTTTAAAGCCCCGAATGGCACCAAACAATAGCCTGATCTTAATTGCCTCGCGCTGCTGCTCAAACCATTCTGCAAAATGTTCCTTTGAAATGATTTCAGGAATATTAATCAGCCACTTCTTATTTCTAAGTTTAGAAAGGTTATGCTCAAAATTTAATCGCTGATCCAATTTTTTTTCCAATATCTCAAATCCAGCTTTGTCACTCTGCAATTGGTTGGCTACTAAAGCACGCGTGATCATGATCTTGTCTTTTGAAAATAACTGCCAGCGCAGCCAGCTCCAAAGTCCTTTTCTTGCTTTCATTCCCCGGTGGAGCGCTTTTTGAAAATGCCCCAATAGCGAAGCCGGCACAGAAGCTTCAGGGCCATCGCTCGAAAAACAATCCATCATCATCCTTTCTATGTTGGATAGCCACAAGAGGCTTGTCTCGTTACTCTTCTCCGGCAACATTTTTTTTAGTGACGGGTATAACTGTTTCGCAGCAATTGTATCTGAAATGATCCTCAAGTCATTTATCCTGTCGCCGAGCTTCTTCAATTGATCGGGATCCAACGAAGCGTTAAGATTTTTCACTAGCGACTGACTAATCTCCTGATAGAACGGGAATACTTCGTTGATAACACTTTTTATTTCAGGCAGGTCTCCAACTGAAAATTTTGCAAACGACTTTCGGTCTCTTAATAAATAAGAGTCACTCTCAAATTGATTCGCATACGTGGCATATTGCTGAATTGAACGCAAGACATGATCAATTTGATCAAACTTGAAATGACTGTACTCCTGCTTCAGTAGAATAAATGGATTATCATAACTACACTGCAAATAAAGCTCCTTCACACTTCGTCCGCATTCGGATTCATCAAATAGCGATTGCCGAAAATGTTCCAGCTCTTCGGTTATATGATCAATCCGTTTACTGGTTTGCAAAAATTTCCTGTCTAACTGAATTGCATCAAGGCTTATGTTTTTTGATTTGTATTCATCTGTAAGATTGATCTGTGCGGATACTTTTTCAAAAATCTCTTTTCGGTCATTTTTATAATCATGTACTAGGGCCAAAAAATTTACCAGGTTCTTTTCTTTAAGCCGACCATAAACTACGTCCAGAGCTGCTCTCTTCTGACAAACCACAAGCACACGTTTCCCGTTAGCCATTGCATCGCTTACCAGATTACCTATCAGCTGAGACTTCCCTGTACCTGGTGGTCCTTGCACAACAATCGAATGTCCAAGTTTCGATGCCTTCAAAGCATTCTCCTGCCAAATGTCGGAAGGGAAAACAGAATAGATTTTTTCTTCTTTTACCAGTGACGTGAAATTATCGGACTGCCGAGGTGTTGAAGCTTCTCCACGCCCGGCGAAAAAATCCTCCATATCCTGAAATGAATTTTCCTCGATCAGTTGAACATAATCCTGAACCAATGAAGAGCCCGCCTGTGGAAAAATGCCAAGCACGGCTTCGGGAAATAATTTGAGACTTCCTACCGCATGAGATTCATCAAATTGCTTTTTTGTATAGGATGCGAAGTTGATCAGTTCGTCCTGATAAGTGTCCGGATTAAAATTGAGTTCAATTGTGCTCGACTGAAGCATCCGGTATAATTCTGTGCGAAAAGCAGTTCCATCACGATTGACCTCTTCAAACGTTTCCTCTAGAAGTGAATCATCAACCTTCGTTTTGTTAAAGAATGAATATGCGAGCAGAAAAGATTTGTTAAATAGTATTTCTTCTCGTGGGCATAAGTACCAGTTTGCGTTTTCAATTTTTAGTTCGACTGGAAAAAATAAAAGGGGGCAACGCACACCAGTTCCGTCAGAAAATTTACCCTGAACAAATGGCCAGCCAACATGCAAATCGCGCGCTCCGCTTTCTTCAAAAGTAAACTGGTCGAGTCGTAAAAGTTTTTTCAAGTTCAGGCTTGCCTCATTGGCGCTCTCCATACGCGAATCAGCCACAGGGCAAATCATCATTTTCTTTTCCTGTAAAAGAGCTTCAATAATAGAAAAAGACTTCTGACCGTTGAGTTGGCTCAAACCTTGTAAATCAATGAATCGATCTGAAATACCTCGGAGAAAAAGTGAACGATTGTTTCCGCTCAGGTTGGTAAGTCTGCGTAAAAAAACAGCAAGTAGTTTTTTTGATGAATTGGCGGCCGGTTCCACGCTACGGGTTTATAGAGAAAGGTAGGGCTTTATTTTTTGAAACTTTTGCTCGTCAATAAGAGTAATTTTTATCAGCTCATCCAACGACTGAAACAATCCATGTTGGGCACGATAGGCTATAATCACTTTTGCCAATTTATATTTAATGTAAGGATGAGCGCTCAAGACTTGTTCGGATGCCAAATTGACATTGATTTGCTTAGGCTGAAAATCCTTTTCGATGAATGACTTTAGCAGCAGTTCTTTGATTACTACAGAGTCCAGACCGTAGACTTCCCGCAACTGCGCCTCAGTAACAAACCCGCCGAGTTTCTCACGATAACTAACAATGCGACTGGAAAGCTTTGCACCAATGCCATAGATTTTTATCAATTGAGCAGTGTCTGCGTTGTTCAAATCAAATTTGATAAAGGTAGATTTCTCTTTTTCAGCAAATTTTAAAACCTGGCTTTCCTTCAATTTCTTTTCAGGCAGATCGATGAATGGCGATAGCTTATTAAACAGGACTGAATCCACTCCATAGATTTTCATCAAGTCGTTTTTTACAATAAACTTTCCTCCTTTTAATCTGTAGTTAACGATCCGATTTGCCAACGAATTAGTGAAGTTCAATTCATTCAATTGTTCTTTAGTGACCAGGTTCGGGTTGAAAAAAAATAATTTCTTGGACGAGGTCACCGGTTTGACAAACGCAGTGTCTTTTTCCGGCTCCCATTTCAAAGTAGTAATAAGGCTGTCAAGTTCTTTAGCCTCTTTTGAGAAATCATGAGGCTGTCGAATAAACCAATAGCGATAAACCGGTTCTGAAAAAATCAGAACAAGCATCAAAGGCAATAAGATTAGAAAAGCGTTAGTCTCTGTTCGGGAAAAGCCAAAGAAATTCCTGATCAAAGCTTTAAGACGATTCATAGAATAAAAGAAGTAGACTGTTAATTAATGACGTAAAAAAAAACTCGCATGAGAGTAGAACGTGGACTGATTGGTACTACGCCAACATAAATTTAGAGTCCGCCTTGAAGAGCCGGCTTTCTCTAACGGTCGTACCATCATATTATAAACATCTTATTTTGAGCGAGGCATCCGCTCAGCTTGCGATAAACGCTTTTGATATTTTCGACAGAGTGATCTTTGCCAAGTGCATTGGTGATTCTGTTCGCAAGTGTTCCTTCAGTTAGTATGATATCAAGTTCAGGCTTCTCCCATTTTTCCAGCGAGGGAGTTAGTGTAATAAGTCTTTGCAAAATACTTTTCCAAAGCTCGGCAGCGCTTAGCGGAGTTCGAATTCCAAAGATCTTCAAAAACTCATCATTTGTTATTACAGCTTGCGGTCCACTTACAATGCAATCATCAAAAATGGATACAAGCACATCGGTTTTTATTTTTACTTGTTCTTCAATCGGAATAAATTTTTCGTTGACCAACGCCTTAAGCAATTCTATCACAAGCGTTATTATGGCCATGTCAGCTGCCGGGCATTCTTGTATATCCATCACACGGATTTCAATTGAGCCGCGATCAAAACGAGGTATGGCACCGCGAGAGTTTACCCAAATAGGATTCAAAATATTGTTAGGATCAAATGGTTTGATGTCTGCCTGAATCTTGTCATACACTGTATTGATATAATTCCGTTTTGAAAAAACAGCTTCGGGTATAACTCTGCCAGTAATCGATGGGATTTTAGCTTGGTTCGTTTTATAGAACTCCAGGCGTGTATCTAGTTTTCCTGTTAACCGGCCATCGAGGATTGGAGAACTCGCGCACAAAGCAGGAAGTACTGGCAACAAGATTCTAACTGCCGCATGAAGTTTGGCAAACTCTTCATCATCATAAAACGGCAGATTTAAATGTGTGCTTTGCAAATTGCTCCAACCGTGACCCTTGCTATTAAAAATCCGATCGTATATTTCATACACTTCATTGCTTTCATGCGGCCACAATTTTGTTTCAATAATCGGATCCATTAGCGGATGAGCTGCAGAAGGCATAAGCATTGCATTCCACTTGCTTAGTATTGCATTTATCTTTTTTATGTTGTCTGCAAATGCGTGCTCTAGTGCATTAAAATTTAACTCTGGTTTTGTCGATTTTAATTCAATCACATGCAATACCAATTCGTTACTCCACGTAACAATTCCGTTTTCAAAATCGCTCGCATACTCTCCCAGTTCATGCTTGAGCAATTCGTCAGTTATCGGCTTCACAGCCAATGTATCTTTGTCCACCAACATGTATTCCAGTTCGATGCCGAAAGCCTGAAATAAGTGCAGGCGCGATGGTTGATTCATTTCTCTGCTTTGATTTTATCCAAAAAAACTTCCATGATTATTGAATACAACTTGTCCTTTAAAATCTTGTCTTCGATGCCCGCATCAATATTGGGGTTATCATTGATTTCTATCACATAAAATTTTCCGTCAACTTCTTTCATATCAACACCGTACAAACTCTTGCCGATAAGTGCTGTTGCTTTGAGTGCCGTCTTCAATAAACCTGATGGCGCCTGATCTACCGGAATGCTCTCCACCTCTCCTTCGCGTGACTTTTCTTTATTCGCACTCCAGTTTACAATCTGCCAGTGCTTGGTAGCCATAAAATATTTGCAAACATAAATCACCTGACTGTCGATTACACCCACACGCCAATCAAATGGCGTTGGTAAAAATTCCTGCGCGATAAGCAAATCCGATTTTTCAAACATGGTAGCTCTCACCTTTTTAAATTCTTCTTTTGAGTTTATTTTAAAGACGCCTTTCGAAAACGCTCCATCCGGTTGCTTAAGTATAAAAGGAAAAGCCATCTTGGTCGAGATCGAGTCGCAGTTTTCTTCAGAGATCACGACCGACTTGGGTGTGAGAACTTTGTGAGAGTTGAGCAGTTCATGTAAATAAACTTTGTTCGTGCATTTTAAAATGGAGTCGGGATCGTCAATCACTGCAAGCCCGAGCGATTGTGCTTTTTTTGCAAAACGAAAAGTATGGTGATTTACATTGGTTGTTTCACGGATAAACAGTGCATCGTACTGAATCAGTTTATCAATGTCATTTTTTGTAATGAACTCGGTATTAAATCCCGTTTCTATCGCTGCCTTATAAAAACGCTTCAATGCACGCTCATCCGAAGGCGGATTGGTATCATCCGGATCGGTGAGTATGGCGAGGTCATATTTCTTTTTATCAGGCCGGTAGTCTCGCTTCCGCAACAAATATTTTTCCAACGAGGAAACGAGAAGCGGCTTATCAACCTCTGGTACTTCATTTAAGTTAATAGGTCGGATGCTTTGCAAGACCCATTTATTTTTCTTGGAGAAAGCAGCACGGAGCGACGGAGCCTGTACCATCTGGAAAAGTTGCTGTGCAAGGCGATTGAGATTTTCTGATTGTGTAATACCAAAATAAATATTGAACTCAACGCGATCGTAAGGCTCGGTTTTAAAAGTATTTTGGATGAGCATGTCAAAATCCAAGGAGTCATCGCGCAAAATAGAAGGGAAGCGCAAATCCTGAATGGTGGAAACTTCCGGCAGTGCTTTGTGACCGCGCGCTTCCGCAAGCAACGAAACATAGTACCCTTCACTTTGGTATTGATATGACTTACAAAGATTCAGCACTTTCAGGTTTTTCATCACCTGATATTCCTCCCCTGAAATGTATTCATCTGCCGAAATGACTTCTACATCTTCGATTTGAAAGTTCCACGTCTCCGGTTTTTCGACGATTATTAATTTAGGCATGTCAATTAATTGATCAATTTAGCCAAGATAACAAGTTCGGTGAAATTGGATTTGACTAATTGAGGCATTAACAGGTGGCTGATTATTTTTTTGGTTCAATGATCAAAAGGTTAGCATCATAAGTAACAATACCGAGCATGATGCTGTTGATGAGCCTGTCAAACGCAACACTATAGTATTGGCTTTTCAACGGATTAGGATTCATCGGGTCTGCAAGATAGACCGTATTGGTCGTGTCATCAAATCCGTTGACTATAACAAAGTGACCCACAGGTTCCCCACGAATGCTATCAAACTTGTTGCTCGCCGGAATCTCGCGTTGAGTTCCATAAAGATAAGTTGCGCTGAGCCCGGTAAGAACTGGTACCGACTGCTTCAGGTATCTTTTAATCAGTGCTTCGTCCAATTCAGTCTGCAGAATTTTTCCGCCGGCTTCCAAAAATTTGATGTAGGCCTTCGATGCTACCTGCAGTCGTTTGCTTCTGAATTTGTAACGCATCTGCTTCTTCAAGTTGTGCACCATCATTTTCGACGAAAGTGTAAACCACGAAGGATCAAAAATAGTGAGATTGTATGTATAGATGTGAGCGTGATAACCGCGCTGCAACGCATGGTTGCCGAGCATCACTGCGAGTGTGCCGCCCGACTTCAAGCTTTTAACTTCGTTGATTACTTCTTTTAGCGCAATAGGGTCATTGTAGTATTGATAAAGCGCGTGCAGACACGTGGGGCCGCATGTAATATCATCAGGCTGGGCCTTGATGTCGAAATTGAGAAATAAGGCGTGGCGATTGGTCATAAAACACGTTCCTGAAAAGAACCGCTTATCCCAAATTTAAACTTAAAATCACGCTTTGGAAATATTAATACAATCGAAAGTTCAGATATTAGCAACACAATAATTATTACTATGAAACACTTTCTGATTTTTTGCCTCTCAATCCTCATTACCACGTTCTCATTTGCATGGGGCCCCACCGGTCATCGGGCGGTAGGGCTAATAGCTCAAAAGCACCTTTCGGCGAAAGCCAAAAAAAACCTGGCAAAAGTTCTGGGCCAGGAATCTCTGGCCGAAGTAGCTAACTGGATGGATGAAATCCGATCGGACTCTACTTATAAAGACATGGCCGATTGGCATTGGGTTACTGTCGAAACCGGAAAGACGTATGATCAGTCGACCAAAAATCCCAAAGGAGATGTGATTGCAACGCTGGAAAGGATTATTTCGGAATTGAAAAAACATACGCTCGACAAAAAAACAGAAATGGAATATGTGAAAATGCTGGTTCATCTGGTAGGAGACATTCATCAGCCGTTGCATGTAGGCTGCTGTGATGACCAAGGCGGCAACAAAGTGAAAGTAAAATGGTTTCGCAATGAATCTAACCTCCACCGAGTGTGGGATAGCGACATGATTGACGACACCAAGCTAAGTTACAGTGAACTGGTGGAATTTCTCGACAAATCAGATGCTACTACCATGATGGCTTGGCAAAAGAATTCTGTGCGCGATTGGGCTGACGAATCGATGGGCCTTCGCAAAACTGTCTATGAAATCGGTGATGGAAATCTGGGCTACAAATATTCATTTAAAAACCTTCCGATAGCCAAGAAAAGAGTGCTGCAGGCAGGTGTGAGATTGGCTGGTATACTCAATGAGATTTACGGTAAGTAATCGTCGGCTAGCTGGAAAGAATCTTTTCTTTTTTGTAAATTGGATTACGGTGGGATAAGTTGGGATAAGTTATGAGTGGACGGACAATTTTACATGTGACACTCTTTGGCCTGATGCTGTATTCAACAGTTTCAGTTGCACAAATCAATACCGGAGAGCTTCGTAAAAGCATTTTCTTCGGAGGTGGTAGTTATTATATGGACGAAGAGCAGGCAATAATGCTTTCGCGCTGGCTGGATTCCATTCCCAATCTTCTTGAGAAGTACGAAATCCAGCTTATAAGCCACACCGACAATATTGGCGGGAAAAGGTATAACCAGTGGCTTTCTGGAATGCGCAGCCAAACCGTGCATGGATTGCTGATTCAAAAAGACATTCCCGAAAGGATAATACACACCAGAGATTGGGGTTCAGAAAACCCATTATATTCCAACGACTCTTATCAAAATGTCATTATGAACCGCCGGGTCGATGTTGTTTTGCATCCCGTAGTGTTCTGATCCCTTCCTTTGCCCGTCCTATTTTTAATCAAAAACAGAAGTAATTTTTTGTTAACCTTACCATCCGTTTTCGGACATCATTTTGCATTAGCGGACGCGAATGGTGAAACAAAAACCTGTTTTCTGCGTCAAATCAAATGAATCATCACTTGGCATTATTTTGGGCATTAGCTGATCATAAATTTAGATTTTAGGATTGTCTTTGCCCGCAAATGATGCCCTAACCCAAAAAAACCAAATGATAAAGCTCCAGGACATAGACAAGTACATCGATTCCCGTTTTCAGCGCACTTTTATCTTGAAGGGCATTGATCTGGAAGTAAAGCAAGGCGAATTCCTCACCATAATGGGTCCGAGTGGTGCAGGCAAATCATCGATCATGAATATTATAGGCATGCTCGATGAGCCGTCGGCCGGAGAATATTACTTTTTCGACGAGCCGGTGCACAAAATGAAGGAAAAGCAGAAGAGTGAGATGCACAAAAACTACATCGGCTTCATTTTTCAGGCATACCACCTCATCGATGAGCTTACGGTTTATGAAAATATTGAGACACCTCTATTATATAAAGGAGTGAATGGCAACATGCGCAAAAGCATGGTGGCGGAGATGCTTGATCGCTTCAATATGGTAGCCAAAAAAGATTTGTTTCCCGAGCAATTGAGTGGTGGCCAGCAGCAATTGGTGGGCATCGCCCGCGCAATTGTAGGCGAGCCAAAACTGTTACTGGCCGATGAGCCTACAGGCAATCTGCACTCTGACCAGGGAAAACAGATCATGGATATTTTTCAAAAATTAAATGACGAAGGCATCACGATTATACAAGTGACACACTCCGAAGAAAACGCTCAACGAGGAAAGCGCATTATTCGCTTAGCCGATGGCGCAGTAGCAGCAGATGAAATTGTACGATAAGACCGTAATATGAAAAAATCACTTTTAATCACTTTAACATTAGGCTTGAGCTTTTGTTCATTGGCTCAAACAAAAGTCCTTACGTTTGAAGACGCCGTAAAAATTGCATTGCGAAACGGAGTCCTACTTAACACGCAGAAGAACAATCTGGAGTTGAATGTGATGCAACGCAATTATAGCATTGCAGGATTAGGTCCTACATTAAATATTAATACTACAGCCCAACGGGTGTATGGAAACACATTTATTCAGCAAAAAGGCATTGTTATTAATGGTAAGGTCGACAACGTTGCCGGTTCATTAAACTCTAATATCAACTTATTCAATGGATTTTCGCAGGTAAACAGAGTACGGCAAGCTGAAAGTGCGCTGGACGCTCAATCGTTTTATGTTAACAGAACATCGCAAGACATCATTAGCACAATCTCGTTGCAATATTTGCAGGTGCTTCTGGACATTGAATTGTTAAAAATCGCAAACGAAAATTGGGTAGCACTAAAGAAAACACTGGAACAAATAAAAGAACAAGTAGCCTTGGGCGCAAAATCACCGGTAGATGAATATAATCAGGACTCACAAGCGAAAGGCGGCGAGATACTTGCACTGCAGGCTCAAATCAATTTGCTCAACGACAGAGCACTTCTCACACAAACCCTATTGATGGATCCGAATGAGGAATTTGATGTTGTTAAGCCAGACTGGGATGTAAATTCGGTGACTGCTGATAAAATGGAACTGGAACCATTATTCGATACAGCGTTAAAAAATCGCGGCGACTATTTAAGAGCCAAGAAGAATGAAGAGTCTTCACGGTTTGGTATGAAGGCATTCAAGGCAACCATGTTGCCAACCTTAAGTATGTACAATACCATATATACCACCTATAACTACGTGTATCTGGATGTCAATAACAGCTTCGATCAGCAAGTCAAGAGTGATAACTTAAGAAAGTTTACCGGTTTTCAGCTCACAATTCCAATTTTAGGCGGAAACCAGAATCTTCAAAACAGGACTAATTACATTACACAAAAAATCACATACAACAACAATCAATTAGCGACCAAGAACGCAGAAATCCAGGTAAAAACAGACGTAATGAGGGCCTATCAAAATATGAAACTTTATGCTCAATCGTATACACTTAATATTGATCAGGTAAAATCAGCTGAAAAGGCATTAGAACTGGAAACTGAGAGGTACACCTTAGGTGCCACCAGTTTTGTGGAATACGCAAACGCTAATCGGGTGCTTGTGCAAGCCCAAACCAGCAAGGCGCAGTCCGAATACCGCCTTTTGTTCCAAAAAGTATTGGTGGATTATGCTATTGGAACGATAAAGCCTGAGGACTTCAAGTAGCCTGATTTTCAAAATTTTATTTACCTTTGCAGCCCCGCTGAAACCAGTCGGGCTGTTTTTATTAACAAAACAGCATGTTTAACAAAATTGTGGTAGTCTGCCCACTCTGCCGCATGTATCAATAGGGCAATTTGTATGGCGAAAGTTCAAAAAGGCAGCGATGCCAAAATCGAAAAGAAAACAGAAGCACCCAAAAAGCCCCTTGCTATCAAAGGTGCTGAAGCCGATGTAGATGTAAAAACTGCAGAAGCGGAACTCGAACAAGATGAGTTGGCAGCCTTCAAAGCAGCCAAGAAAAGAGAAGAAGAAGAAGGCATCAGCCGGATGATCCGCGATGTAACGGCCCGCAAAGCCACAAACACCAGTGTATCTCTCGAAAATTTCGACTGGGAAGCTTTTGATAAAAAAGGATTCGGAGAAGGCTATTCTTCCAAAGACCGTCAGGAATTAGACAAACTTTACGGAGGCACTATCGCATCAGTAAATGAAAGTGAAGTAGTTCAGGGTTCGGTAGTTGGTATCAACGATCGCGATGTGATCCTGAACATCGGCTTTAAATCTGATGGTCTCGTGCCATTAGCCGAATTCAAAGACATGCCCAACCTGAAAATTGGTGACATCGTTGACCTCTTCATTGAAGAGCGCGAAAACACCATGGGCCAATTGATCCTTTCCAGAAGGAAAGCCAAATTGGTGAAAGGATGGGAATATGTACAAACAGCTCTCGACAAAGACCAGATCATCGAAGGCTTTGTGAAACGCAGAACCAAAGGCGGGTTGATCGTGGATGTATTCGGTATTGAAGCATTCTTGCCAGGTTCACAAATTGATGTGAAACCAATCCGTGACTTTGATATTTATGTAAACAAGAATATTGAAGTGAAAGTGGTGAAGATCAACTACACCAACGACAACGTAGTGGTATCGCATAAGGTATTGATTGAAAAAGATCTCGAACAACAAAAAGCAGCCATCCTTACCAACCTTGAAAAAGGACAAGTTCTTGAAGGTGTGATCAAAAACATGACCAACTTCGGAGTGTTCATTGACCTTGGTGGCGTAGATGGCTTATTGCATATCACTGATATTTCGTGGGGCAGAATCAACCATCCTGAAGAATTATTGAAATTAGATCAGGTGGTGAAAGTTGTAGTGCTTGATTTCGACGAAGACAAGAGAAGAATTTCTTTAGGCATGAAGCAATTGACTTCACATCCTTGGGATTCACTCGCTGCCGACATCGCAGTTGGCTCGAAAGTAAAAGGCAGAATCGTAAATGTAGCCGATTATGGCGCGTTCCTCGAACTGCAACCAGGTGTAGAAGGCTTGATCCACGTTTCAGAAATGAGCTGGTCACAGCATTTGCGCAACCCACAAGACTTCATTAAAGTGGGCGACGAACTGAATGCCGTTGTTTTAACTATCGATCGCGCTGAGCGCAAGATGAGTCTTGGTATTAAACAACTTACCGAAGACCCCTGGACACGTCAGGATATATTGGCCAAGTATGCTGTTGGCACACGCCACAAAGGTATCGTTCGCAATCTTACCAACTTCGGTCTGTTCATCGAACTCGAAGAAGGTATTGACGGCCTGGTACACGTTTCTGACTTGAGCTGGACGAAAAAAATCAAGCATCCGTCAGAATTTACCAAAGTTGGCGATTCTATCGAAGTACAGGTATTGGAACTGGATGCTGTGAACCGCAGACTGGCGTTGAGCCATAAGCACCTCGAAGAAAACCCTTGGGATACTTTCGAGACGATCTTCACAGTAGGTTCAACTCAAAAAGGTACGATCATCAGCAAGAACGACAAAGGTGTTGTGATTGAGTTGCCTTATGGCATCGAAGGCTTCTGCTCGCTGAAGAACCTGGCGAAAGAAGACAACTCGAAAGCCGAAACTGGTGAATCGTATGACTTTAAAGTGCTTGAGTTTTCTAAAGAAGACAGACGCATTACGTTAAGCCTGAAGGCCATGTGGTCTGCCGAAGAAGAAAAGGTTGCACCTAAGAAAAAGGCAGCGCCTAGCAAAGGCAAGACTATCGATAAAATCAATCAGGAGTCAGAGAAATCTACCCTTGGTGATCTTGAGGCGTTAAGCGCATTGAAAGAGAAGATGAAATCCAAGCCTGCTGGCGAAGCGAATTAATCCAATGATTTTTTCTGAACGGAAAGTGGCTTTCGGGCCACTTTCTTTTTTTGAAAGAATCCGGTTTTGTTTTTTAGTTTTGTGAATCAAAAGGTCTCGTGGCCGAGTGGCTAGGCTGAGCTCTGCAAAAGCTCCTACAGCGGTTCGAATCCGCTCGAGACCTCTGAAAACCCGTTACATTTTGTGACGGGTTTTTGTTTTTAATGGAGCTTTTGCAGAGCTAAAATGCTCTGCCTTAAAATTGTTCTCCCACAGCGGTTCGAATCCGCTCGAGACCTCTGAAAACCCGTTACATTTTGTGTGGCGGGTTTCTGTTTTTAGTGGCGCTTTTGCAGAGCCAAAATGCTCTGCCTTAAAATTGTTCTCCTACAGTGGTTCGAATCCGCTCGAGACCTCTGAAAACCCGTTACATTTTGTGTGACGGGTTTCTGTTTTTAGTGGCGCTTTTGCAGAGCCAAAATGCTCTGCCTTAAAAACTGCTCTCCTACAGCCGTTCGAATCCGCTCGAGTCCTCTGAAAACCCGTTACATTTTGTGCGCCGGTTTTTTGTATTATGAGCCCAATCAAATGTGTTGCTTCATTTTCAGGTACTTCATTCTATCCTTTCTCATTCTAAGCCCTCATTTAATAAATGGATGATTAGGTTTAATAAACCTCTCGAATTCTAAGCTAGTAAAAGCTTTACTTGATCTCAACTCTTACTGATCGTGAAAGCGCGAGGCAGAGAATCCAAGTGAAAAAAAATCTAATTTTATGAGACGCCACCAATTACACCTGTTAGTTATTACTCATTGCCTGATTTTGACCTTTCCGAGATTTGCCAATGCGCAACAGGTCTCCCAAACTCCTCCGCCCGGATGGGAGAAAATTGTTAAGCAGAAAGCGGACGCTTTGGATCATAATTTTCCGCTTGATAAAAGGGCACATAGATTGCAAAATGCTGCTGAACACAAACCTCTTTTGCAGTCGGCTCTGAAAAATAAGGTAAATCAATCAAAACAGGCTCGGGTAATTGGATCGAATTACCAGTGGGAAAAACTACATACGGAATCAGAAGGAGGCTTTACCAATGACATTGTATCAGTGAACAATGTACTTTTTATGAGTCATTATGATGAATTGTTTAAGTCAAGCGATGGAGGATACACTTGGAACTTTGTTTTGAAAGCTCCTTCAGATGTTTATGGCAACGCAAATTTTAATTCGGATGATGTCAAAATTTTTACTTCTGGTACTAACATACTCTTTGGCGATCATTTATCTAAAGACAATGGA
Organism: Bacteroidota bacterium; assembly: GCA_013285945.1. Taxonomy (GTDB): domain Bacteria; phylum Bacteroidota; class Bacteroidia; order Cytophagales; family Cyclobacteriaceae; genus ELB16-189. The sequence goes on from JABDGP010000003.1 coordinate 32,168, forward strand.
GATACATGGCAGGTAGTTATGCTTGGTACTAATCCAAGACCTTCCTTTTATGTTCCATTGAGTCATGGCCTTCTTGGAAGCGATATATATACTGGCACTTATTACCACGGAATATATAAGTCTACTGATTTAGGTAATTCCTATGCCACTTTAAACAATGGCCTTTTTTTTGATGGTTCATTTTATTCAGGTATTGAATCCATTCAGTTTTATAATAATCAACCCGTTATCAGTGTAAACGGTAATGGATTAGGTGGTGGAGGAATTTGGAAATTCGACGGGTCTTCATGGATTAAATGTGTCGGTAATGGTCTCCCCATGGGAAGCTGGAATGGAGGGACTACGAATTTTTATTACATCACCAATATTGGCTTTTTAAATTCTGCTTGGTACGCAAGTACAAACAATGGGGTCTATGTTAGTAATGATCAAGGAACGAACTGGACCAAACTAAACCTACCGGATGTATTCACTGCTCCTTGGCCCCCAGTTTATTATAAGGTCAATATTGTAAATGGTAAGATTTACGCTGCTTATTATAATGATTTGTACATCAGTGTTGATGGAGGTGTAACATGGATTCACCGTCAACTGCCTTATAACGCAGATATCAAAAGAGTTACCGAAAGCGGTAATGACATTGTAGCGGCTACTTCCAATGGGGTATACCGATCAGCAGATTCGGGAATATCCTGGCAGCCAAGCAACAAGGGTTTTGAACGAAGGTATTATAACGCATTTAACACATTTAAAGATTATGGAAACAATTCCTTTGCATCCTCAAATCCCGGAGGAGTAATCTCTTCAACGGACAAAGGAAGTACTTGGGTTCCATTTAATAATGGCCTTAATACATTAAATAGTACTATTGGGCTTTACTCCTCGAATTCTGATTTATATGTGAACGATGCAGGTGTCTACAAAGCCGACTTATCCAATAATGCTTGGTCTCCAATCGGTCAGAATTTTCCTGTAACATACATTACTGATATGAAAACAACGTCTGCTGGGACGTATGTCCTGGGCAGTAGTTTATTTTTTTCAGCCAACGGATCAACCTGGACAAATATTTTTCAAGGCGTTAAGGACAGTAACGGTGATTTGCTTCCTGACGGAGAAGTAAGCGCAATTTTAATTGACCAATGTGTGTTTTATTTAGGCACTTATGATTATGGCTTCTATCGCTCTACAGATAATGGAGCTAGTTGGCAAACATTGAATTTTAATGGCGGTGGAATTTATCAGATTGAAAAGATAGCAAGTACATTTTATCTAATCAGCGATGCAGGCTTATACAAATCATCAGACAATGGAAATACTTGGACGTTAATTGATTTCTCCAGCTACAATACATCAACTTCAATATGTTACCCTTCATCAATTATCAATGATAATGGGAGAGTAATTTTGGGCCTAAGCCTTGTTTATAGCTATAATCAATTTGAAAAGGCTTTCATCCTTGTTTCTGATGACGGCGTCACCTGGGACCAATACGGATCTGATTTAAGCAGTGAATATGGCTCTGCCTACCAGTTAATTGGTAACTATATATACTTAGGTTCTTTGCATGGCCTTTGGAGAATTCCTTTTTCATTGCCTGATCCAATTCCATTCTCCACTAATATCACATATAGAAGTTTCACCGTCAATTGGAATTATTCATCAAACAAGGCCAATGACGCTGTCCAATTATTCATTTCAGAAACGAGTGATTTCAGCAAATTTGTCGAATACGATGTAGTGGAATCGGGCAAATCATTTACGGTATACGGACTCAAGCCCAGTTCGACCTACTATTGGAAAATATCTTCGCCTGCTGGCAACTCACAGGTCATGAGTATAACCACAACACTCAATCCAAAACCAGACAACACGCAATTGTGGGGTGTAACAGCAATTGGATCTTCAAGCGGTGATGGCACTAATATTTTTAGTATAGATGCAGATGGTTCTGATTTTAGGGAAATTTATAGTAATCTTTTTACTTATGGTTTCGGAATAATTCAGGCAAGCGACGGCTATGTTTATTCGATTGGAGTTACTGATACACAGGGAGCTGGAGGTATTGCTGAATTAGCAGCTATTTATAAGACTAAGCCAGACGGTTCTGGGGCTGTGCTGTTTTACTCTGACCCATCTTTTAATCCCAATAATGTTGGAATTATGGAGGCATCAGATGGAAATTTTTATGGCACCAATGGGTTTGGTATTTATAAGATTACCAAGTCAGGCATTTTTCAGCAAATATTTAGTTTGCCAGCACGTGCACTTAGCCAGACTCTTACAGAGGGCAATGATGGATATTTATATGGGGTCTGTGGCTCAACCGTTTATAAAATTGACAAAAATGGAAATGGATATAGTGTGCTTTATACCTTTTCAATAGGAAATGGTACTACTGGAACTTTTGTAAAAGATTTAAACGGTGATCTTTATGGCAAATATTATTTTGCGACTGATAATAAAGCAAGGATCATTAAAATATCGAACGGCACAACGGTCAGTGTAATAGCTACGTTGCCAACGCTGAACGATGGGAGCAGAGCATTAACGATTGGCTCGGATGGGTATTTATACAGCACCGTGGCTGAAGGCCTTAGTAGTTTTATAAGGATGGGAGCAATTATTAAAATGGCCAAAGATGGAAGTAATTATCAAAGCCTTTATACCTTTCCCTACATCGGAGGATCAATTCCATATCCGAATGGGAAAGACCCCGAAGCCTCACTACTTGAGTACAAGGGCAAACTGTACGGTACTTGCTATTCAAACGGTTCTACCACAAATGACGATGGCACTATTTTCTCAATCAACATGGATGGCACGGGATTCATAAAGCTTTATGATTTCCCTGATAACACTCCAAATAGTCCACGTCAACAACAACTTATTATTGTAGACCCTAACGCTGTAAAAGCATCGATTACTCTTACTGCCGGCAGCGCTATCGCTAAAAGAAATACAGAGGTACTCGTTCCTGTTTCAGTGCAGCATTTCCAAAACATCGTCTCTTCTCAATTCGAAGTAAGTTGGGATCCGGCCGTAGTCACTTTTGCCGATGTAGAAAATTTTGGATTGAACGGCATGGATCAATCTGCTTTTGGCATCACTCAAGTTTCTTCGGGCAAATTAATAGTGTCGTGGGTGGAGCCCAATTTGGTTCCTCAATCCAAAGCCGATGGAAGTTCACTTTTCAGTATTCGTTTCAAACTTACAGGTAATTATGGAGCCACCACGCCCATCACCATTCGCAATGTAGAGTTGGGCGAGCCTGGCGTTCCCACCTATCGGCCAGTTGCTAATGTAATTACCCAGGCCGGAACTGTAACTATCGACCCTGCCGTAACAATAAGCGGCAATGTTTTATATAGTAATAATGAGGGCATCCAAAATGCGCAACTTAACTTGAGTGGCTCTTCAACATCAAGTACTACTAGCAATGCGACAGGCCAGTACACTTTTACAGTAGCGCCTGACACGTTAACTGACACGTACACGATCACTCCTTCCAAAACCAACGATCCCAATCCGTTGAATGGTATTGATGTACAAGACATCGCGCTGATTAGAAGACAGATATTGCAAACACAACCGTTCACCAGCCCATATCAATGGATTGCAGCTGATGTAAACCAAAACAAAACGGTAACTACACTTGATATTGTCTTCATTCAGGCATTAATACTGGGCATGCAAAGTGACTTTCCCAATGGCGTCCAATGGACATTCCTCCCTAATGATTTTATTTTAGATCCTAATGATCATTTTACCTATCCGCAAGACAAAACATTGACACTAAACGATCTGGAGTTTTCTCCCTCCGTTGATTTCATCGGCATAAAACTGGGTGACGCAAATAACAGCCGCGACAACAGTCAGTCGGGAAGAATAGCATCTGGTGATGAATTAATTTTTGATATCCGCCAGGAAGTACTGGTTGGTGATGCCGCCCAAAAATTAATAGAAATACCCATTCGAGTAAAGAACTTCAACTCTATCTCGGGGTACCAATTCACATTGACATGGGATAATCAAAAACTGGAATATGTAAGTGTTACGAATAAAAATACCGTCTCTTCGTTTGGCGATAATAAGATAGCTAATGGAAAGCTGACCGTCCTGTGGGATGACCTGTTGGGAAAATCGACAAGTTTAAATGATAAAGAAGAGCTTTTTGATGTGCGCTTCAAATCCACTACAGGCAATTATAAAGATGTCAATATCAATGGCGCTGTAACTGAAGTCAAAGTCTACGATACAGAACTAAATTCTAAGCCCTATATCGTGACTTGGAGCGAACTGGATAAAATAGATTACTCGAGGTTAACAAGCATCTACCCCAATCCATTTGAGGAAAAGGTCTTTATCGAGCTTTACTCGGAAACAGCTGAAGAAGTACTAATAAACATAACAGACATTATGGGAAAGAATATTCGACAAATGAAGTGGGAAGTAACCTCAGGCAAAAACACCCTTCAATGGGATGGTCAGGATATGGGCGGAGCAAGGCAGGCACCAGGCATATACATCTTTACTATTCAAAGGAGCCAGGACATTGTAAATGCTAAGGTTATCATGGTGAAGTAGACAGTAACCAAGAAATAACACCAACCCGTTTGCGCAACTGTGCAGCGGGTTTTTTTATGAAGATTCCTTCCAATTGACTCGCTACCTAACATTCCGGCAGATCGAATTATATTTGCCTTCGGTTAACTCACCGCCAAATTTGAATCTTAGCGTATCATGCGTACCCTGATCTTTAAGCGAATCACCGCTATCGTCTTTTTTATACTTATCATCATGGGGTCTTCAATTCCAGGAGGAAAAATTCCATATGTATTTCAGCTTACACCCGACAAATTAATCCACTGCGTGGAATACATGATTATGGGGTTTCTAATTGTACGATGGGTAGCTGCCGAATTTAGCTCCTCGTCTTGGGCAAAAGTTATTTTATTAACTCTGGTAATTGGTGCCCTTTGCGGAATGACCGATGAACTTTACCAGCATTTAACACCTAATCGCACACCAGACTTCTACGACTGGTGTCTGGACTTTACCGGAGTAGGTCTAAGCATTCCGGCGTTTTCATTTTGGAGAAAGAAAATTTTCATTGAATAAAATTAAATGGCAACTAATCAAAGCTCTATCAAAATAGGAACACCACTTACCTCGTCTGCTATCAAAGTGATGATGCTTGGCTCTGGTGAGCTGGGCAAAGAAGTTGTCATTGAGTTTCAGCGGTATGGAGTGGAAGTAATTGCCGTTGACCGCTATGACACTGCACCAGCCATGCAGGTGGCACATCGCAGTTATACCATTTCTATGCTGGATGGTGAAGCGCTTCGCAATCTTATTTATAAAGAGAAACCGGATTTTATTGTTCCCGAAGTGGAAGCTATTGCCACAGATACATTAGTTGAACTAGAGAAAGAAGGTTTTCGGGTAATCCCTACGGCCAACGCTGCCAGGCTTACAATGAATCGCGAAGGTATCCGAACTTTAGCTGCTGAAAAGCTGAAACTAAAAACTTCACCCTATCGATTTGCCGCCTCAAAGGAAGAATTCATCGTGGCCGTAAAATTCATCGGAATTCCGTGTGTCATAAAACCGATCATGAGTTCATCGGGCAAAGGCCAGAGTTTAATAAAATCAGAAGCCGACATAGACAAAGCGTGGACCTACTCACAGGAAGGATCGCGAAGTGGCGGTGGGAAAGTAATTATAGAAGGTTTTATCGATTTTGATTTTGAGATTACACTGCTCACAATCAAGCACAAAGATGGCGTTTCGTTTTGCGAGCCAATCGGGCACCGGCAAGAGCATGGCGACTATCAGGAGTCGTGGCAGCCGCACCCCATGACCGGAAAAGCTTTGCGCGCCTCGCAAGACATTGCAATGAAAGTGGTCAATGAATTAGGCGGAGCAGGAATCTTTGGCGTTGAGTTTTTTGTCAAAGGTGACGAAGTTTATTTTAGCGAGCTCTCCCCTCGTCCACACGATACCGGCATGGTCACGATGATCTCTCAAGATCTGTCAGAATTTGCTTTGCATGTGCGCGCAATTTTAGGATTACCTATTCCGGTGATCCGGCAATATGGACCTTCTGCATCAAGTGTGATACTTGTAAAAGGCAAATCTCAAAATGTAATCTTCTCAGGATTAGAAGAGGCTTTAAAAGAACCCGACACGCAACTTCGATTGTTTGGCAAGCCTGAAGTGAACGGTGAGCGCAGAATGGGTGTTGGCCTTGCCAAAGGAAAGTCAATTGAGGAAGCAAGAGCAAAAGCTAATAAAGTAGCGGCAAGCATCAAATATTCCCTTTGATAACAACCCCCTTGCAACTGTCGAAAATAACAATTAAACTTTCTCTATCGTTATATAGTCTAACCATCAATGCTAAAAATGCATTTTCTAAAAATTATGAAAACAAAATCGAAAATTATCAAATTGACTTGTTTGGTTTTATTGCTTTTTCAAGGCGGACTCTCTTTTTCGCAATCATATCAGGATAGCCTGAAAAAAGATGACGACGACATCATTACTTCCATCGCTCCGTATCCGGCCGATGTGCGTAATGCGATTCTAGATGTATCGCAATATTCACAGAAACTGGTGAAAATCGAACGGATTCAGGCACGCACCAGCCAGTCTTTTCAAGATCAATTATCTTCTTATCCTCGTGAAGACCAGGAAAAATTCTATGAACTCGCTCGTTATCCTGAACTTATACATCAGTTGGTAGACGGACCACCTCAAACTTTGGAGCAGGTTAAACCAACATTAACTAAATATCCACAAGAAGTTTCAGCTGCAGTGAGCGCGCTGTTTCCAATGCACCTGGCAGATTTGCAGGCGATGGACAAAACTTACCAAACGTCTCAAAAAGCATTAAATGATATCATTCACGGCTTGCCAAGCGATGCACAAGCTGATTTTAATAAAGTTATAAGCATGCCCGAAGTGATGAGTTTGCTCACTGAGAGAATCGACTTGGCGGTAAGCCTTGGTGATGCGTATAAAAACGATCCACAGGGAACCAAAAGAAAGCTTGACTCCTTGAGCACCCAAATCAATGCTCAGAATCAAAAAGATTTGGACGACTACAAGAAACAGGTGGAGAGTGATCCTAAGATGCAGGAAGAAATGAAGAAATCGGCTCAGGATTTTGCCGACAGCTATTCTGCAGACGGTGAACAAGGACCATCAGATGCCGTTCTTCCTCAAGATCCAAACGCGCAACAAGCGGCTCAGCAAAATCAGCAGCCACAAGTTGTGAACAACTACTATGGCTCTAATTATAATCCAAATCCTTATCCATATTGGTTTGGTTATCCCTACTGGTATGCAAGCCCAATCTGGTACCCACAACCATTATATTATCATACCGGATTTTATATAGGCGCGGGTGGTGCCGTTGTAGTTCTCGGGTTGCCTTCAAGAGCTTATTCAGGATGGTTTTTCAACTATGGTTATCACCGATACCCACGCTACTATAACTATTGCAACACATATTATAATGCGCATCGGGTTTATGTCAACCACATTAACAACGTCTACCATGGATTTAATAATTCGGTGAACAGGCATTTTGGCGGAATAGGTCGTCAGGGCAGAGAGGCAAATGTTCGTCGCGAAGCTGCTGCTAACCGTAATGTGAATCGCAATGTAGAGCGCAATGTAAATCGTAACACAAACATAAATCGCAATACGAGTGTTAATCGTAACGTAAATGTCAATCGAAGCGCCCCTGCCAGCAACTTCCGTAATTCAATTAATACCAATACTGTTAATCATCAGGCCTACAATAATTTCCACGCCACACAGTTTCATCAACAAAGTTGGGGTGGCGTAGGTGGTGGTGGCAGTCGCCCAGCAGGAGGCGGAGGTGGTGCTGCTCATTTCGGTGGAGGTGGAGGTGGTGGTGGCCACAGGGGTCGATAAGTAACGCTGAGTTCTATAACTTGATGTAATCATCAGTATGAAAAAAAAATGCTCCATTGTAATAGTTGCCGTAATGATTTTGGCGGGCTGTCAGCCTAAGCCTGATGCGGGGGACCTTGTGAAGAATATGGTGGTTTCCACGCAATATGACAATACAACTGACTTCACGAAGTATTCAACATACTATCTTGCATTGGACACCGTCAGTTACTTTAATAGCGACGACCCATATGCGGCCGATACACTGCAGTGCGATGCTTGCAACGGATACTCAAATCAGCTCGGAAGTTACCCCGGAGTAATAACAAGCGAGGTAAAAGCCAGATTGGACGCAATTGGTTATAAGCAAGTTCCGAGAAATCAGAATCCCGACTTAAAAATCTATGTATTCATCATAGAAAATTATAATGTTTCTCAATCGTACAACTACAGCCCTTACGGATATGGTTACGGGTATGGATTTGGGTACGGAGGTGGCTATTACCCTACAGTCAGTGTTTCTGATCAGGCCGATTTATATATTGAGATTTTTGATTTAACGAACCACAGCAAACCTCTGTGGTTATGTGATATAGGTGATCTTGTTTCCTCGCCAGATCCAAATGGTTCTATTACTATACGTTCCATTGACCAAGCCTTTCAACAATCTTCTTACATCAAGAAAAAATAATATGAAGAAGCTTCTTTTAATATTCGTACTTAGCTCAGCTTGCTTCGTTAGTGGGAAGGCACAGTACTATTATGATCGTTCAAAAAATCCGGATAGAGTTGTCAGTCCAAGGGCAGAAAAAAAATCAAGAACAGATAATAAATCAGACAGGGACTTTGACAAATTCTTTTTCCTATCGTGGGATACCAATAAGCCAATGTCTAATACTGACTTTATCGGCCAGTCAAGTTCACTTGGAACCAAATTGGGGTTTCGCAAAAGGCTAAATGATGAAGACAAGCTATGGGTTGGAGGAGATTTCGGCTGGGCTGTTTATAAACAGTATATGCCATTTCAGACGTATCAATACGGCACATCTGCAGTAAGTACCGACTTATACAATTACTCTTATAATTATAGCCTTACGGCAAACATCGATTACTTTTTCTTTTCTATGGAAAAGATTGTTGTTCCCTATGCCGGTTTTGGCGTGGGCGTTGCTTATGACAAGTTCAGCCAATATTATAATATTTATGCTGGTTCGAGCGATTCATGGGGGCTTCAAATCCGGCCAGAGGTTGGGGTTTTGATAGGCTTCAAGGCGAATTCTGCCTGGAGGATCAAAGCTTCTTATCACTACGACTATGCTTCGAATGCAAGCAACCTCGTCAACAACAATTTCATAACACCCGGCAATAATAACTACACCAACTTCATCAATACAGGATTCCAGATTGGCATTGTGAAAATGGCCTGGTAAAAGTTTTATTGTTCTCTGGCCTTAACCTTTTATTTTTGCAAATGCCAGAGCAAATCCTCATCCTCGATTTCGGTTCGCAGTTTACCCAATTGATCGCCCGAAGGGTACGTGAGCTGAATGTTTATTGCGAAATCCACCCGTTTAACAACATTCCGGCCATTCATGAGGGAATCAAAGGTGTGATCCTTTCCGGGAGTCCATGCTCTGTGCGTGATACTGGTTCGCCGGATGTGGATATGAGCCTGTTTGGAAAAACTCCGGTACTGGGCGTGTGTTATGGCGCTCAATTGATCGCCCATAAAAACGGAGGCGAGGTTCTACCTTCACAGATTCGTGAGTACGGTCGTGCAAAACTTTCTACCGTAGATCACCACAACGAGCTACTTAAAGAGATTTCCATCGACTCTCAGGTATGGATGTCGCATGCCGATACGATTGCTTCAGTTCCCGAAAGCTTTGAAGTTACCGCCAGCACTCCATCAGTAAAAATTGCTGCTTATAAAATACGAAATCAAAAAATATACGGAATCCAGTTCCATCCGGAAGTAACCCATACACTTGAAGGGAAAAATCTGCTTCGAAATTTTGTTGTACACATCTGCAGCTGTGCTCAAGACTGGACTCCAGACCAATTCGTTGAAACTACTATAGCTGATTTAAAAAATAAACTAGGCAATGATAAAGTAGTCATGGCGCTTTCGGGAGGAGTTGACTCTACAGTTGCTGCCACCCTCATTCATAAAGCCATCGGGAAAAACCTTTATTGCATTTTTGTAGACAATGGGTTGCTTCGCAAAGGCGAATTCGAGCAAGTGCTCGCTTCCTATGAAGGAATGGGCCTGAACATCAAAGGCATTGACGCTAAACAGAAATTCTACTCAGCTTTGGAAAACTTAAAAGATCCAGAAGCTAAGCGTAAGGCAATCGGAAAAACATTCATTGATGTGTTTGACGAAGAGTCCCATAAACTTTCGGATGTAAAATGGCTTGGTCAGGGAACAATTTATCCGGATGTAATCGAATCTGTTTCGATTAAGGGTCCGTCGGCAACTATCAAATCGCACCACAACGTTGGTGGCCTTCCTGAGAAAATGAAATTGAAGGTAGTAGAACCTTTAAATACTCTGTTTAAAGATGAAGTGCGCTTGGTTGGAAAAACCCTGCACATTGATCCATCTATCCTGGGCCGGCATCCATTTCCAGGCCCGGGCTTGGGAATTCGGATTTTAGGTGACATTGATCCCGCTAAGATAAAAGTGCTGCAAGCTGCCGACCATATTTTTATAAGCGCTTTACGCAAGCATAATCTTTACGAAAAAGTATGGCAGGCCGGCGCGATACTTTTGCCTGTATATTCGGTTGGTGTAATGGGCGATGAACGCACGTACGAGCAAGTGATTGCACTCCGTGCAGTAGTGAGTGTAGATGGGATGACAGCCGACTGGGCTCATTTGCCACATGAGTTTCTCAGCGAAGTTTCTTCAGATATTATCAACAAAGTAAAAGGTATCAATCGGGTAGTTTACGATATCAGTTCAAAGCCTCCGGCAACCATCGAATGGGAATGAGAAAAAATAGTAACTGGTCAATAGTCAATAGTTGGAGTCTTAAAATTCATAAGCCACGTAGCTTTCGCTTTCAGTTGTTATTCATTGTAATCTACTTTTTCTCGGTATCAGCTGTCACAGCACAGGACTTTAAAAAACAATACCGCAAAGCCAAAGAACTCTTCACTGATGGTAATTACAGCGCTGCTCTCGATGCATTCAAGCCTCTAGGGGTTTATGATAAAAATAATCCATACCCTGAATACGCATCCTTCTACTATGCCTTGTCAGCTCAACGCCTTGGTTTTACTACACTAGCCAAAGAATCATTTTCGCAAATAAAGAAGATATACCCTCAATGGGATAAGCTTGATGAAGTGAATTATTGGCTTGCAAAAATCTACTTCGAGCAACACGAATATTTTCATGCCTTCTTATTAGCTAAGGAGATCAACAGCACGTCTTTTGCCGAGGATTTAACAGCAATGAAAAGAGTTGCGCTTATCAGCCTTGACGATGCCGAAACATTGAAAATGCTGTTTGAGGAAAATCCGGAAGACGAAGAAGCAGCGCGGGCATTGATGCGAGCCATCGGCAAGCAACTACCACTAACCGACACCATTCTATTAGACTCGATTTCAAAAAAATTCCGTTGGAACAAGGAAGACTTCATAAGCAACCAAACTCAAAAGCCAGTATTCAAAGACAGATATCGCATAGCGCTACTATTGCCTTTCCGTACCAGCACACTTGATCCAGGCCCAGGGAAAAAGAAAGGCCAGTTTGTATTAGATCTTTACCAGGGAATGAAACAAGCTGCAGACTCTCTGCTCGGCGAAGGCATTCTTATCGATTTGCTTGCTTATGATACCGACCACGATATTGAGGAAGTAAAAAGACTTCTTAAGGAAGATGAGATGAAGGGTGCAGATGTAATCGTTGGCCCGCTCTTTTCCGATGATGCCAAGCCTGTTCAGGAGTTTTCACAAGCCAATAAAATTAATCTGGTTGTGAACCCGTTGTCATTCAACAGCGATTTGCTCGGACTTAACCCAATGGCATTTCTCTTTCAGCCCAGCCATGCCACACTTGGCGAGCGATCGGCAGAAATGCTTACGTCAAAAGTCTCTAACAAAAAGTGCCTTGTCTTTTACGGAGAGAGTCCAAAGGATTCAATAATGGCATTCAGTTTTATGCGCAAGGCAATCAGTCTCGGGCTGACAATAGTTTATGCAGAAGAGGTAAGAGCTGAAACCTCAGCCAACATTCTTACAACATTAGCAACAGCCACCGAGTTTGACGAATGGAAAAACCCTAAACAATTCAAACTCAAGCTCGATAGTATTGGAAGTGTTTTCGTTGCCTCCGACGACCCGTTGATTTACACTAAAGTAATCAACAGTGTAGAAACTCGCGGAGATTCTGTAGTGGTTGTTGGTCAGGAGAATTGGCTTGAGGACAACTCCGTTGATATGTCAAAGTTTGAACGCGTTAAGATTGCGTTGGCTTCTCCCAATTTTACTTCCATATCGGATGAGCCTTATATTAAGTTCAGAAGAAAATACCTTCATACCCATGGAATCCTTCCCGGTAGTTATGCTCAAAAAGGATACGAATTCATTATGGTATTGGGCCATGCACTGAAAAAATACGGAGTTTATTTTCAAGAAAACCTGATGAACGACAGAATACCCGGGGTGCTCACATTTGGCTATCAGATGCAGGCCACACACGACAACAAAGTAGTGCCGTTTATATCATTCCGAGGTGGTCGCTTGGAGGCTATAAACAAGCCGTGATACCCTTATTTATTCAGATTTTGCCAAAATCCTTACACAACCAATGGCCTTCAAACGGGTTTTGATTAACTTACCGTTTAAAATATTCTATTTTTACACGATGGAGTTTCTTTTGGACAAGTTCAAGTATCGATGGGTAAAAGTTATGAAGCTTTTTACCGCATTGCTGTTGGCGTCACCATCACTGGTATTGGCGCAAACCCAGAAAGAAAAACCCGCTGTCACATACGAAGAACTTTATGATGAGCCATATTCGATCAACAAACTATTCATTGGATTTCAGCCCTTATACGGTGAAGTATTTGCCACTAACGTGAACGCCGGTTTTGGAATTGAAGGAAGCTATTATCAAAAAGATAAGTTTGATGTTAAGGCAAGTTTTAGAAAAACCTACAGCAGCGAATTCTTTGATCAAAATCGCCAGCTGGCGACTAAAAATAATAACGTATCAGACAAACCACAATCATTCGCCTACTACGAGGTTGGTGGCACTTACCACATCAAAGATTTCGATCAGGATTCCAAGACTAAGATGGTTCTTTATAAGAAAAGCCTGAAAGGTGATCGTTGGGCAGCGACTGTGCCATTGCATGCGGAAATCCCCTGTAAGGTGCGGAAAATTTATGGAGCTAGACTCGGTGGTATTTTATGGAGCAGTACTGCGGATTTGAATCGCGCGCTTAGTAAGCAAGGACTTACAAATGCTAATTTGGTTACTTCAACAGGCACGAAGCTTCCAGATAACTATACCGACATAAATGGTCAGGTAAACCAATTTAATGTGTTTGGTAACATCCATTCGGCCGATGTTTACGTAGGTGGCTCGATGACGTGGATCAGAAATGTAGCAGTGAGCTTCGACAAATATGATGAAGGAATGGATGATGGGATGCTGACAACCTTTTTTGACATCCTCATAGCGCCTTCAGTGAAACTTGATCCGGTCACTTATCTTGGAGACAAATATTCTACCACCGCCTTGAAGACACATTCTCTTGGTTTTCGTGCGGGCATTGATGGTAAATTCAACCGGACATTCGGCTGGGCCTATGGTGGCGAACTTGGCTATCGACCAAGCCTGGTAGGTCAGGGTTTCTACGCCATGTTCAAAATCTCATTCCCTCTTTACAGTACCAACCTCGATTATAAAGTAGAATCCTTCGGGAAGTAATCTTTTTATCATGGCCAATGATATTCTCATCACCCATATCAAAGGCCTTGCTCAGGTAAGGGAACAATCTGTTGAATTTTTGTCAGGCACAGCAATGGATGAATTGCCCGTTATTGCCGACTCCTATCTTTTGATTTCAGATGGATTCATTTCTGATTATGGGAAAATGGAAAATCTTCCCACAGTCAAAGCCCAAGAAACTATTGATGCGTCGGGGCGTTTCGTTTTTCCATCCTTCGTCGACTCACACACTCACTTGGTTTTTGCAGCTAGTCGCGAAGAAGAATTTGTGATGAAAATAAAAGGAGCTACGTATGCTGAAATAGCTGCGAAAGGCGGAGGTATACTTAACTCTGCAAAAAAACTAAGAGAGGCATCAGAAGATGAACTATTCGAAAAAGCATTGGCACGAGCCTATGAAATTATTCACCTGGGCACTGGGGCTGTTGAAATAAAAAGTGGTTATGGACTTACTGTAAAAGACGAATTGAAAATGCTGCGCGTGGCGAGGCGAATCGGAAAGGAGACGCCTTTGACCGTCAAAACAACTTTTTTAGGTGCTCATGCAATACCATTAGAAATGAAAAAACCCGATTACGTAAAGCTGGTAATTGAAGAAATGATTCCTGCAGTAGCTGAAGAAAACCTTGCCGATTATATAGATGTATTCTGCGAAGAAGGTTTCTTTTCTCAGCATGAAACCGAAATAATCGTTGAGTCGGGAAAAAAATTTGGAATGAAACCCCGTATTCATGCAAATCAACTTCATCGTTCGGGAGGTGTTCAGGCCGGAGTAAAAACCGGAGCTATTAGCGTTGATCATTTAGAAAATATTGGAGATGACGAAATACAACTCCTCAAAAAAACAGGTATCATGTCAACGGCTCTTCCTGGTGCAGCATTTTTTTTGAATCTTCCTTTCCCACCAGCGAGAAAAATGATTGCCGAAGGTTTACCCTTAGCACTCGCAAGTGATTACAACCCCGGAAGTTCACCATCAGGTAATATGCAACTGATGCTTTCACTCGCATGTATCAAGATGAAAATGACACCTGAAGAAGTTTTCAATAGTACTACCATCAATACTGCGTATGCCTTAGACCTTTCAAAAACTCACGGGAGCATCACCCGAGGCAAAAAAGCGAATATTTACATTACTAAACCGGCGCCATCAGTGGCTTACTTACCATACCACTTTGGAAATAATTTTGTTGGCAGTATAATTCTAAATGGAAAGAGGATAGATTAATTAGCGAAAAATGCTTTTGGAAAAAACACTAAAGTCCCTTTTACGAGATGTGCAGGATTTTCCCAAGCCTGGCATTATCTTTAAAGACATCACACCGCTGTTGAACGATCCTGTTGCGAGAAAAAAAACGGTGGAAGCAATCTGTGACCATTTTTCAAAAGAGAATATTCAGGCACTCGCGGCAGTTGAAGCACGCGGATTTATTTTTGGGGCACTGATCGCCCAGGAGTTAAATATTCCGTTGATTCCGATTCGTAAAGCCGGGAAGCTTCCTTATAAAAAAATTACTGAAGAGTATGCGTTAGAATACGGACGAGCCGCTATAGAAATGCACGAAGATGCATTTGCAACGGGATGCAGAATTTTATTGCATGATGATCTATTAGCCACTGGCGGAACAGCCACAGCAGCTGGTCATCTGGTACAGCAATTGGGTGGCATCGTAGCCGGATATTCATTTATCATCAACCTCTCCTTTTTGCCTGGAGAGAGCTTATTGAAGGAGCGTTTCGGTGTTACTCCGCATTATCTTGTGAAGTTTTAAAATCTTAAATTTAGCTGTAACATTTCGGGTCTATAAACTGTTAAAAACGGAGAATGGCCGAGTTAGTGAAAATACCGATGTTTCCACTTTCAATTTTCCCGCTGCCAGGCGAAATGGTACCGCTCCATATTTTTGAGCCCCGCTACAAACAATTACTACACGATGCTGAAACCAAAGATATTTCGTTTGGAATATTTTTTAATCATGTAGTCAACACAGACAAGATTGGGTCATTGGTAAAACTCGAAAGCATTATCAAACGCGACCCTCAAGGTGAGTCAGATATTATAGTAAGATGTATTGACTTATTTTCTATGAGTATGCTCTACCGTGCTTTTCGTGATAAAAAATATCCAGGCGGAGAAGTTGAATTCTGGAATATTGATTTGAATCTGCCGGCCAGCGACCGACTACAAAAGGCATTCAGGGATTACCTGCTTCATTTTCAAATTCGAAGTAGTGAAATAACTCCGTCGCTATTCACGATCGCCAATGAGCTCTCACTCGATTTTGACGAGAAAATTCGTTTCGTAAAGCATGATGAACAGCATAAGGAAACGTTTCTGCTTTCCCATCTGGCTTACCAGGCAAAATTGCTTCATGAGGCGGAAAAAGCAAAAGACGTATTTCATCTCAACTAATAGAACAATTCCATTCACGACTTGAACCCTTTTACAAACGTCTCTCGTTTGCAAGCACTTCGTCATTAAATCTTCAAGATGTTTTATTCAAAGTTAAATAACATCCGCTCTGCAACTTTAGAGTAGTGTGGTTCGTCTTAACAATAAAAAAGATTATGAAAAAACTCAGCTCACTTTTGGCCGGTGTACTTATTTGTACACTCGCGTCCGCAAATGGTACAACTCTTCCTGTATCTTCAACGTCTTCTGTGGCTGTCACTAATTCGACAGGCTCGTCACTTTTTAAATTATATTATAAATCTTCGAAAAGCCAAAACGTAAAAATTTCGGTTGTTGATAACCATGGAAAGTCAATCTTCAACGAAACCATTCGAAAAGTAGACGGCTTTATTCGTCCTTATAACTTTGAAGGATCGCCGGAAGGCCTCTACACAATTATCATTGAAGATGAAAGTGGCAAGATGATAGAAAAGGTAAGTTACAAATCAGGCAAAGTGGAGGCTTTGGTTAACGTGCTGCGATTGGCCGGAGAGCAAAATAAATATATGCTTACAATTGCCTCGCCTGCAAAGGACGTAGTGTCAATCAATATTTTCGATGACAAAGAAAACCTGATCCACAGTGAAACAAAGGAAATTAACGGTGGCTTTGCACAAGTTTATAATTTGAAAGAAGTAAAGTCATTCACTATCCAGATAACCGATAGTAATGGAACGCTTAAGTCAGTGAAATACTAAGACAATAAATAAATTTAGTATTAAGCCCATCAGATACTCTGGTGGGTTTTTTTTATTTAACCGATACCAGTGTTTAATCCAGGTGGCTCACATCTATGAGTCTTTTAAGTTCATTAGATCCTGTTAGACAAATTGCAAACGTTAGCATAAGAAGTTTTATTTCTCATCACTGTCTTTCAAGTCAGAATGCGATTTCATAAATCGATCGCTTCAAAAATTCCGACTATAATTTACGCAATCGATTTTTTGCTCTAAAAATCAAGTTTACTTACAACTTCCGTCTTCGCGCTGGCTACACGCGTACATTTGCATTGTAATCGAAACGAAAAAAAATAAACTAACAATTATGAAAACAAAAAATGTAGTATTGACTTTGGCCGCTGTAATCGTGGCTAGCGTCTTCACCTTTGCTGCCGAACCAAGTTCACAAGTAGCGGTGATCAACCAAAACAATTCCGGAGTTTACAAATTGATCTACGTAGGTTCAATTGCCGGAAAAGTGACTGTGACCATCTATGACAGCAACAACAATGTGCTTTTTAGCGAAAGCACAAGAGGTCTCTCTAAATTCATGCGTCCATTGAACTTTAATGGTTTAGAGCACGGCGAATATAGCATCGAAATAACGGATGCGAACGGAACACAAGTTCAAAAAGTAAACTATAATACAAGCAAAATTGCTATTGCCGAAAAGACAGCGGTCGCCAATGAAATTGCTGTTAAAACTATTCATATCACGAAATTACAAGGAAGCGGAAAATATTTGATGTCTGCAGCAGGCAATGGAAAAATCAACGTACTCATTTTCGACAGCAACGATGAATTGATTCACGATGAAAAAGTAACAATCAATGGCAGCCTAGGCTTAGTATATAGTATGAAGGAAGTACAAGGTGAGCCTACATTCCGAGTAATTGATATTGCAAGCAACAAAAGAGTAAAATAATCTCAGAAATTAATCAAATTAAAAAAGCTCCCATTTAAGGAGCTTTTTTGTGCTATAAAAAAACATAAAATCTACATATTTCTACGGTACTGCCCTCCTACTTCAAATAAGGCTTTGGTGATTTGCCCAAGTGAACACACCTTGCAGGCCTCCATCAATTCTTCAAATATGTTTTTGTTTTGAACTGCAGCCAACCGAACGCGCTCCAATATCGCAGCTGATTCATGGCCATGCACATTATGAAGGCTCCTCAGCATTTTAATCTGGTATTCTTTCTCTTCGGTGGTGGCTCTAATTACCTCTTGCGGAATAATCGTAGGAGAACCTTTAGAGCTCAAAAATGTATTTACTCCGATGATCGGGTATTCGCCAGTATGCTTCTGCATTTCATAGTACATACTTTCTTCCTGAATCTTGCCTCGCTGATACATGGTTTCCATTGCGCCCAGCACTCCTCCTCGCTCAGTGATTCTATCAAACTCTGCAAGCACGGCCTGTTCGACGAGATCAGTCAACTCTTCAATGATAAATGAGCCTTGTAATGAGTTTTCATTTTTAGCTAAGCCCAGCTCCTTATTGATGATCAATTGAATTGCCATCGCCCGTCTCACCGACTCCTCGGTGGGCGTTGTAATTGCTTCATCATATGCATTGGTGTGCAAGGAATTGCAATTATCGTAAATAGCATATAACGCTTGCAGTGTTGTTCGAATGTCGTTGAAGTCAATTTCCTGAGCATGCAACGAACGGCCTGAGGTTTGAATATGATATTTCAACATCTGGCTTCGGGCATTAGCGCTGTATTTATTTTTCATCGCCTTCGCCCAGATCCTTCTCGCTACTCTGCCGATAACCGAATACTCAGGATCAATTCCGTTAGAAAAAAAGAAGGATAAATTGGGAGCAAACTCGTTGATATCCATGCCGCGGCTCAAATAGTATTCCACGTACGTGAAACCGTTGGCAAGCGTAAACGCAAGCTGAGTTATAGGGTTAGCGCCGGCTTCGGCAATATGATAACCTGAAATAGAAACCGAGTAAAAATTACGGATGTTCTGCTCGATAAAATACTGCTGCACATCGCCCATCAGTCGCAGTGCAAATTCTGTTGAAAAAATGCACGTGTTTTGAGCCTGGTCTTCCTTTAAAATATCTGCTTGTACAGTACCACGCACTTGCTGTAGTGTCTCTGCTTTGATTTTATTGTAAACCTCTGCCGGCAAAACCTGATCGCCTGTTACTCCGAGAAGAATCAGTCCGAGGCCGTCATTGCCTTTTGGTAATTCACCCTGATAAGCTGGAGGCTCTGAAGAGATTATCGATTTGATTTTTTTTCGAACCTCGTCTTCGAGTCCGTTCTTCTTAATATAAATTTCACATTGTTGATCAATAGCTGCATTCAAGAAATAACCCAGCAGCATTGGTGCGGGTCCATTAATCGTCATAGATACAGAAGTCCGTGGATCGGCAAGATTGAAGCCACTATATAATTTCTTTGCATCATCAAGGCAGCAAATAGAAACTCCTGAATTTCCAATCTTTCCGTAAATGTCGGGACGGTAATCAGGGTCGTTTCCATAAAGTGTCACAGAATCGAAGGCTGTGGATAATCGTTTAGCAGGCATTGACAAACTCACATAGTGAAATCGGCGATTGGTACGCTCGGGCCCGCCTTCACCGGCAAACATACGAGTGGGATCCTCTCCTTCGCGCTTGAATGGATAAATACCAGAGGTGTAAGGAAATTCTCCCGGAACATTCTCCTGCAGCTGCCACTTCAGCAAATCACCCCAAGCCTCATAGCGTGGCAATGAGATTTTAGGAATTTGTATATGAGAGAGAGATTCGGTGTGTGTTTGTATCCCAATTTCTTTGTCACGCACTTTAAATTTAAAAATCGGCTCACGATAACTTTGCGCTTTTTCAGTCCATGATTCGATTAATTTCCAATTCTTCGGATCAAGATTTAATTTGATACGGTCAAACTCAGCCTTTAATACTTTAACTATGTCCTGATTAGATTGACCCAATGCCTCAATAGTCTGTTGAATAGAATATAGTTTCTGAGCTGTAGCCGACTGCTCATTTACCCATTGATCGTATGCCCGATTATTTTCAGAAATCTCGCTGAGGTAGCGAGTACGATGTGGTGGAATGACAAATATTTTCTCCGACATCTCGAGTGTAATATGAAAATCTGACTTCAAATCAGCGCCTGTCTTTTCAACAACTTTATCCATCAGATGTTTATAAAGTTGATTGGTACCAGGATCGTTGAACTGGGAGGCAATTGTACCAAACACCGGCATGTCTTCCGGCTTTTTATCCCACAGGTTATGGTTTCGCTGATATTGTTTTTTTACATCGCGTAAAGCATCGAGTGCGCCACGCTTATCAAATTTGTTAAGTGCGATGACATCGGCAAAGTCAAGCATGTCAATTTTTTCGAGTTGCGTGGCAGCTCCGTATTCGGGTGTCATTACATAGAGTGCTACATCGCTGTGATCAAGAATTTCAGTATCACTTTGTCCAATACCCGATGTTTCAAGAATGATCAAATCAAAACCAGCTGCTTTTAGAATTTGAATTGCTTCTTTTACATAGACTGACAAGGCGAGGTTGCTTTGCCGTGTGGCGAGTGAGCGCATGTAAACGCGTCCATTGTTTATAGCATTCATTCGGATACGATCACCCAAAAGCGCGCCTCCAGTTTTTCTTTTGGATGGATCCACCGAAACCAACCCGATTTTTTTGTCTTTGAAGTCAACCAAAAACCTGCGCACTATTTCATCCACCATTGATGACTTGCCAGCACCACCAGTACCCGTGATTCCAAGTACAGGCGTTTTAGACACTGCCGCTTTTTTATTAATCTCTTCAAAAATCGTTTTGTGCTTATCGTAATAGTTTTCTGCAGCAGAAATAAGTTGAGCTATCCTTAAGTAGTTGTTCGTTGTCAGTTGCTCATCGGCCGTTAAATCATCACCGGTAGGGAAATCACTTTGCTTAACTAAATCATTAATCATCCCTTGAAGTCCAAGTGCGCGACCGTCGTCTGGTGAATAAATTCTAGTGACGCCATGATTCATCAACTCTTTAATTTCTTCGGGAAGAATGACGCCACCACCGCCACCAAATATCTTGATGTGGCCTGCACCTTTTTCTTGAAGCAAGTCATGCATGTATTTGAAATACTCGTTATGGCCGCCCTGATAGCTTGTCAAGGCAATGGCCTGCGCGTCCTCCTGAATTGCCGTGTTCACTACATCTTCCACACTGCGGTCATGTCCAAGGTGAATGACCTCACAGCCTGTCGCTTGAATAATCCTACGCATGATATTGATAGCAGCATCGTGGCCATCAAAAAGGCTGGCTGCCGTGACAATACGGACCTTATTTTTGGGTTTGTAAGGCTCAACTGGTGTATGGCTGGCCGATGGACGCGCTTGTTTTTTCTTCTCTGCAACCTCTGTGCTCATAATCCTTGGAATTATCGAGCAAAATTACGGAGAAGGGAAGTATTTAACTAACGATGGTTAGCTTTGAAATAGTGGATACTTACTTATTAAAATGATACAGAAAAATAATCGTAGCAGTGAATGCCGGTTTGGAATTGTCTTTGATCTCCATAACAATATCCATTTCTGCTTTTGTGATTCCACGAAGGTCATTCAATGATTTCAAACTCACTCGCAGGCGCAGTTCGTTATTCACAATCACCGGCTGGTTGAACTTCATTTTTTCAATACCATAATTCACCAGCATTTTTACGCCTTTTATTTCTGCAATTTGTTCCCATAGATACGGAACCAACGATAAGACCAGATAACCATGGGCTATAGTATTTTTAAAGGGACCGGTTGCGGCTCGAACCGGATCAATATGTATCCATTGGTGATCAAGAGTGGCATCGGCAAATTTGTTGATCTGCTCCTGCGTAACCCGGATATATTCGGAAACACCCAACTCTTTGCCAATGTATTGCTGAAATTCAGAAAATCCATTGATGATAAGTTTTTCCATCCGCTGAGTTTTAAGTGACTATCTTAAAATTAAGTTAACTTTTCCGATTCATGAAGAGCTGACAAATAATTAAAAAGAATCATTAGCGGCGAACGATCTCTTCCGGAATTTTATTTATCCCTTCAATCTGAATATTTCTGTAAAAAATTTCTGCGCCTTCCGATTGGATCTGAATTTTCCCCTTACTCAATGGAACAACTTTACTTTTCTCAAGTTGACCAGAACGATACAAGATCATAACAACAGCTCCATTCACTATGTGAACAGCAGTATCATTCAGACAATAAATCTCTACGATATTCCATTCTCCGGTTGGTTTTTCCGGATTACCCAATTTTATACACCATCTTCCGCTTTTACTTTTTTCATTGAATACCAATCTTTCCATAGCAGGGTCATAAACAAATCCATCAGTGTTTTTCCTTGCGGGGATTTCGAACGACCCACCGGCTACACCCCAGTAATCGCCACAATCGCCTTCCTGAATTTGAAATTCCTGTGATCTCATCCAGAATCCAAAATCAGCTCCGTGCTTACCCACCGCATGATAAAGGATTCCACTGTCCCGTTTTTTCTCTTTTCGGGGATTCGATTTCTTTCGCCCCCATTTGAATTCTAATTTGAGATGATAATTTTTGAACTCCGATTTCGTAGAAATACCTCCGAAGTTTTCCCCGGAAATGCGGAGCGCAGGCTGGCCATCTTCTTTTACAACTGAGAATAATCTGTTCGGATCTTTGTTAAGACCTAAGACTTTAAGTGTATCGAAAGAATTCCTTGCACTGTCAAAAGCAGGACCAATGTAGGTATCCCAGTCCTCGAGGTTCTTGCTGTTAAATAAATTCTGCCATTGTGAGTAAACAGGCGAGCAAAAAGAAATACCAACGAAAACGCACAAAAATGAAAGCCTGAAGTTGAACATGCCATGAAAAGTACAAAATTTGCATGCAATGGTAAATACTTTATGATCAGTGGCAGATCAGCGTGACAAGTTTTATTTCTCGATTTTTGCACCGTGCAATCGTATCCTGTTTCAGAAATTCTTTCCGAGTTAAAAGAAAAGCTGCTTCGGCAAAGGACAGTTATCCTTCAAGCTCCTCCTGGTGCGGGCAAGTCCACCATTGTGCCACTTGAGGTTTTAAATGAGTCCTGGTTGAATGGTAAAAAAATAATCGTACTCCAACCTCGAAGACTAGCTGCTCGCTCTGTAGCTTCTCGCATGGCTGATTTATTGAATGAAAAAATCGGACTGACAGTCGGCTATCGGATTCGCTTTGAAAATGTGATTGGAAAAAACACAAGAATTGAAGTTGTAACTGAAGGTATTCTCACACGCATGCTTCAAACCGACAATGCTCTAGAAGAAGTAGGGCTGGTAATCTTTGACGAATTTCATGAGCGAAGCCTTCATGCCGATCTTGCGCTAGCACTATGTCTTCAATCACAAAGCTTACTACGGGAGGATCTGCGAATCCTGTTAATGTCGGCCACACTTGACGGAGAAAAGATTTCTTCGGTTTTAAATAACGTCCCAATTGTTACAAGTTTGGGCAGGCAATTTCCCGTTGAAATAAAATACGAAGCCGTTGACAAGAATGAACCAATAGCCGTAAGTACCGCACGTTTTGTAAAGCGGGCCTTTAAAGAGCAACGCGGTGATCTTCTTGTTTTCCTTCCAGGTGCCGGAGAAATAAGACGGGTACAAGAGATTTTGGAAACAGAAAATAGTGGAGCAGAAGTTTTCCCTCTTTACGGAGACTTATCCTTTCAACAGCAACAACAGGCAATTTTGCCCAATACAGGCGGCTCACGTAAAATTGTACTCGCTACCTCAATTGCAGAAACCTCGCTGACCATAGAAGGCATCACCACGGTAATCGACAGTGGGTATGCACGCGTCTCAAAGTTTGACCCGCGCTCGGGTCTCACCAAACTGGAAACTGTGCGCGTAACACAGGATGCAGCCGATCAGCGTGCTGGTCGAGCTGGTCGACTTGGACCCGGGGTTTGTTATCGATTATGGCCAAAAGCCACTCACCAACATCTTCAAGCTACGCGGCTACCGGAAATTTTGGAGGCAGACCTGGCACCACTCATGCTCGAATTGTTTCAATGGGGTACGAATGTAAATGACTTAAAATGGATTACTAATCCTCCAAGTGGTAATGTGAGTCAGGCTATTGATTTGCTAAATGAGCTTGGCGCAATTGAAGAGAATAAAATTACTGCACGAGGAAAGGAAATGACCCGAATGCCAACGCATCCGCGAATAGCGCACATGCTTTTAAGTTCTGTAACCAGTCCTGCTTCCAAATCCTTTTCGACTAGCACGGCTTTGGCAACTGACCTTGCAGCACTGCTGGAGGAGCGCGATCCCATGCCAAAAGAAACCGGTGTTGACCTGACGCTGCGAATTGAAGCGATAAGAAAGTGGCGAAGTGGTGAGCGTGTCGATGCCGAAAGAAATAGTTTGGAACGCATCGAAAAACTGGCTTTCGCCTGGCGAAAGATTTTTGGCATCGATGTCGACAATTCTGCGTTCGCCGATACAGACGTTGGAAAGTTGTTGATTGAAGCTTATCCTGAGCGAATCGCCAAGCAGACTGAAAAATTCGGTACTCGTTATAAACTCGCTAACGGTCGCTTTGCAAGAATACAAAACCACGATTCATTGATTCAAAAAACATGGCTGGCTATCGCCTCTGCCGACTTGGGCTCAAGTGAAGGGAAAATTTTTTCAGCAGCGCCTGTTGACGAAGAAGACTTATTGCCTATGGCAAAAGAAAAACAAAACGTGATTTGGGACAAGGAACGTGAAATGATTCTGGCATCAACTGAAAAGCAGATTGGTAACCTGGTATTGACTTCGCGGGTACTTCAAACCTTTGATGAATCTCTTAGAATAGAAACATTGTGCGAGGTTCTTCTCGAAGAAGGCCTGAAATTATTGAACTGGGATGAATCGCTCCGGCAATGGCAGGCACGTGTGATGTGTTTGAGGGCATGGCGACCAGAAAAGCCTTGGCCCGACGTAAGCGATGAAACATTATTGACCACGGCTCATCACTGGCTCGCTCCTTACTTATTGGCTGTCTATAAGCGCATTGATTTTCAACGATTAGATATAAAAACAATACTCACGGGTTTGCTGCCGTGGGAACTACAACTTTTGTTAAATAAACTCACCCCTGAAAAAATAGAGGTTCCCAGCGGTTCAATGATCGGAATAGAATATTCTCTGGGAGCGATTCCTATAATGAAAGTTCGGCTACAAGAAGTATTCGGATTACTAGAGACTCCGACTATAAATGAAGGGCGAACAAAAATCATTATGCACTTGCTTTCACCGGGCTATAAGCCGGTACAAGTCAGTCAGGACTTGAAGAGTTTTTGGACGACCACCTATCATGAGGTAAGAAAAGAGCTTCGAATGCGATATCCAAAACACCATTGGCCCGAAGATCCGTGGACTGCAAAGGCAGTTAGGGGCGTAAAAAGAAGATCATGAGGTAGTTACGATACCCTCCAAATAATTTGACAGGCGCGACAACCCAAAAATCGTTTCTGACGTTAAGAAAATTAGTTTACAGGTTAAATCGAATTTTTACATATTGAAAGCGCCCCGCAAAATACGGGACGCTTTCCTGTTTATCATCAAAAACCAAAAAAACAACTAACCAATCAATTCTATGAAAAAACAAATGTCTCTCGTTCTGTTATTGGCTTGCTTATTTTCAATTGCCGCTGTTGCGCAAGATGATAAAGGCGATAAAAGCAAACGTCCTAGTCCTCCAGCCAAGGCAGAAGGCACCGTAGACGGGGCAAAAATTGTTGTCGACTACAGCACCCCTTCAGCCAAAGGACGGAAAATGCTTGGTGGCATAGAGCCATTTGGCAAAGTATGGCGCACAGGTGCTAACGAAGCCACCATTTTTGAAGTCAGCAAGAATGTAAAAATTGAAGGCAAGGATTTGGCAGCAGGGAAATATGAGTTATTTACTATTCCCGGTGAAACCGAATGGACAATCATCCTTCAAAAATATGGTAAACAATGGGGTGCATATAGCTACAAAGAAGCTAATGATGTGCTTCGCGCTACTGTGAAACCAGGCAAGACTGACAAGTTTGTTGAGACTTTTAAAATTGCAATAGAAGGAAACAAGGTCGTGCTGCGTTGGGAAAACACCCAGGTAGCTTTTGCTGTAAAAGGTTAATAAGTAATCATCCAGTATAATCAAGCCGGGGTTCATCTCCGGCTTTTTTCATTTTAAAACGTATCTCCGAAAATTGTATTTTGCGGATTGATTTGTTGTATGACTTCACAAGGTAAATCCCCCAAAGAACTCGGCTTTTTTTTCCCCGCCGAATTTGCCAAACATTCTGCCACCTGGCTAAGTTGGCCTCACAAAGAAGAATCATGGCCGGGCAAGATTGAAACGATTTTTCCTATCTATTCGCAGTTTGTAAAACTGGTAGCCGAAGGAGAAAATGTGAATATCAATGTGGCTGATGAAAAGATGAAACAAAAAGCCATTGGCCATTTGCAAAAGGCTAATGCTGATCTGAGTAATATTCATTTCTTCTTCCACCCCTCCAACGATGCATGGTGCCGCGACCATGGCCCGGCGTTCTTGGTTCATTCCAAGGAAAAAAAGAAAATGGTGGTGAAATGGAACTACAATGCCTGGGGCGGTAAGTATCCGCCATTCGATTTGGACAATCAGATTCCAATCTCAATTGCAAAACACTACGGCTTGCCACTGGCAACTCCAGGTATTATTATGGAAGGCGGCTCCGTCGATTTCAACGGGAAAGGAACTGTACTTACCTCCACAGCTTGTTTGCTTAACCCAAATCGCAATCCACACTTGTCGAAAGAGGAAATAGAAAAGCATCTCATCGATTATTATGGTGTTGAAAACATACTTTGGCTTGGCGATGGCATTGCCGGTGACGATACTGACGGCCACATCGATGACATCACCCGGTTTGTAAATGACGATACGGTAGTCACAGTAGTTGAAGAGAACAAAGCCGATGAAAATTATAAGCCACTCAAAGCAAACTTAGAGCTTCTGGCAAAAATGAAACTGGAAAATGGCAAATCCTTAAACATAGTTCAGCTGCCAATGCCAGCACCAGTGTATCACGAAGGACAGCGGCTCCCCGCTTCGTATGCTAACTTTTATATCGCTAATAAGTACGTAGTTGTTCCAACCTATCGGGATAAGAAGGATGATCAGGCATTGGATATTCTTCAAAAATATTTTCCCAACCGGAAAGTAGTTGGACTTGACTCCGCTGACATTATTTGGGGGCTGGGGTCATTTCATTGCCTAAGTCAGCAGGAACCAGCTATTTAAAAAGTATAAATTCTTGCAGGTGTAATCGCATGAGTCAGCCTTTCATCATGAGGTTGAATATCCTTAATATTTTCAATCGCTTCAAAAAAAGACAGCCCGATTTTTTTACAGTCACTTCTGCACTCTTTCAAGAACGCATCATAAAATCCTTTGCCGTAGCCTACCCTGTTGCCGGCCTGATCGAAGGCAAGCATAGGAACCATTACCAGATCAATCTCTTTCGTTGGTGTAGGTTCTCCATATTGAGGTTCTGGAATTCCCCATTTGTTTACCGCAATTTGCTGTTTGTCTTTAAAGAAGAGATTTTCTAGTCTATTTGCATCATCAATTTTTGGAATCGAAACACGAATATGTGCATGTTCCTTTTTCAATCGATCAATAATTAACCATGTGTCTGGTTCTTTTTTTGAATCGATGGGAAGAAAAATGTGGATCGTTCTAATCTTCGTGAGGTCAATTAAAGAGAAAAACGAGTCGCAAATAATTTGACTTTGTCTAGCCAGCTCTTCTGGGGAAAGTGCGAGCCGAAGTTTTAAATACTTATCTCGAAGTTCTTTTTTGTTCAAAGCTCGATAACATTAAACCGGAAATCAAAAGGATCAAAACATTCAATAAGCTTTTTTATCAATTGAGGATCCTGCTGGTAAAAATTCAGGAAGTTATCGGTTCGTTCCTGCGGACTGCCATTGGGAAACAGGAAATCCTTTACTTTTTCGATTTGCCCAAGTTTGTCTGCATGCTTGCGCTTTTCGGCACGCATCATTTTATGTTCTATACCCTCCAATGCATGTGCCATCCGTGATTTTTGCGCGTCAATGTGTTTCAATAATGTAATATCAATCTGAGAAGCGCGGGACTTTATTTGACCGAAGAACTCAGATACCTCGTTAATTTCTTTGCCCAGCGACAAATCGGTTTGAGAATTTTCTGCGATCCAATGATTGAAAAGGTAATTCTTCTCTTCAAAAAAATCCTTTAGCTTCAGGCCTGTCTTCAAAAACTTATTTTTTGTGGGCTCATCCAATACAGAGGCAAAGTTGCGTGGCATCAAAATGGGAAATGGTGTTTTAAAAAATTCGAACACACCTTTCAATTGAAGCCAGTACACTACTTCGGCCGGCCCTCCGGCGTAGCCAAGGTTAGGAAGGATCGTCTCCTGGTAAAGCGGGCGAAGGATCACATTTGGACTGAACTTCTCAGGCTCCGCATCGATCAATTTCTTAATTTCTTCGGCAGAAAAATTTAACGAAGTATCAACAACATGATAATGGTCATCCTTCTTTTCAATGCGTCCACGAATATTTTTATCGAGATAAAAAAAGTTAATGTCGCGTGCGAAAACCTGTGGATGATAGCCAAGCTCTTCCAGCTGTTTGTTCTTTTCTTCCACCAACTCCTTGCCAGAATGAGTAAACAGGTCATTGCTAATCACATCTTTAAACTGTGCTTTAAGAGCACGGTCATCTGCATCCAATACGATTAACCCTTCACTTCCAAAAAGCTCGTTAACATAATACCGGGTTGAATCAGCAAGCGTCTTATTTTTACTGTAAGCATTTCTAAAAAGAGAAACATCTCCGGGTAATTCATCACTAAGTTTCACTAAGCTTTTCGGATCGAATCTCCCGACGGCTCCGGTTTGGTCTGTTTCCCAGGCGTATTTTTTTCCATACAACCGAAACGATTTGATTTCATCATAGTCATGGTCTTCACTTGCCATCCAATAGACAGGCACAAAATTGTGTTCAGGGTATTTCTTTTTAAGAACTGCACATATGTTTATGACAGTGACAATTTTGTAAATGAAATAAAGAGGGCCGGTAAAAATATTCAGCTGATGTCCCGTGGTGATGGTAAACGTTTTGGAGTCCTTGAGTGATCGTAGATTGGACGTTACTGATTCGCTTGCCTCAAGCCCCTCGTATTGGCGTTTTAACGTGTCTGATAAAATAGTACGGCTGAGTTGAGGGAACGATTCGGCTTTTTCTGTTATCTGCAGTTTGAAATTTTCAACTGAAGGAAACCGGCGATAGAATTTTTTAAGGGATTCTTTTTTGGAGATGTAGTCAAGAAAAAATGAAGTGAAAGAGCGTGTATCCGCCAGAGCAATTTTGTGGAGCTGCATATCAACAACAGGAAAGTTTTAGGTAAACCATGGGGCGAATAACGGTTAACGAAGCAACTTGGTTCTTTAAAAAGTAAGATCGATATTTTTTCTCAGGCTGCTTTTCGATTTTAAGAACTTTTTAACAACTAAATGACTTTAGCCGTCAGGTCAAATTCGGTGGCGCCTGTTATTTGGGCATTTACAAAATCACCCAACCGGAGGTAATCTTTAGTTTCCAAAATCACTTCATTGTCTACTTCCGGGGAATCAAACTCGGTGCGACCAATAAAAACTCCTTCCTCTTTTCGGTCAACGAGTACTTTATACGTATCACCAACCTTGGCTTGGTTCAACTCAAGTGATATGCCCTGCTGTAGCTCCATCAGCTGATCAACCCGCTCTTGTTTGATCTTGGCGGGAACGTCATCAGCCATCGAATGAGAGTGCGTATTCTCTTCGTGTGAATAGGTAAACACGCCAAGTCGGTCAAAACGAGACCTCTCAACAAATGACATCATCTCATCAAAGTGCATTTGCGTTTCACCAGGATGGCCGGCAATCAAAGTAGTTCTGATCGCTATACCGGGTACTTTCTCTCGAATCGTCTGCAAAAGTGCCTCCGTCTTTTCACGTGTTGTGCCGCGCCTCATAAACTGCAACATTTCTGTAGATCCGTGCTGAAGAGGGATATCCAAATACTTGCAGATATTATTTCGTTCGGCCATCACATCAAGCGCATCCATCGGGAAACCGGTTGGAAATGCATAATGCAACCGTATCCATTCAATACCCTCAACATCAGAAAGCCGCTTGAGCAATTCGGCAAGGTTTCTTTTTTTATAGAGATCGAGTCCGTAATACGTTGAATCCTGTGCTATCAGTAACAACTCTTTCGTCCCTCCTTTGGCCAGGTTTTTTGCTTCGAGCACCAACTCTTCCATTGGTCTTGAGATATGTTTTCCCCGCATCAGCGGAATCGCACAAAACGAACACGGGCGATCACACCCCTCAGATATTTTCAAATAAGCAAAATGACTGGGATTAGTAAGGATCCGTTCGCCTACCAACTCTTGCTTGTAATTTGCATTCAGTTGTTTTAGCAGTCTTGAAAGATCACGAGTGCCAAACCAGGCATCTACCAAGGGAATTTCCTTCTCGAGATCGGCTTTGTAACGCTGCGAAAGACAACCCGTGACATACACTTTCTCGACAAGGCCTTCTTCTTTTGCATCTACATAGCGCAAGATCGTATCAATGGATTCCTGCTTGGCATTATCAATAAATCCACAGGTATTGATAACAACAATATTAGCATCGTCATTTTTAGATTCATGTATGGCATCAATATTGTTGCCCTTAAGCTGGGTAAGCAACACCTCGCTGTCTACCAGGTTTTTAGAGCAACCCAGGGTTACTATATTGACTTTATTTTTGCGATGGCCTTTTGTTTTCAAACCGGATAAATTAAGGCGGCAAAGTTACAAAAAAATGAGGTAGCCGATCGTTAACACTTATATTTGCAGGCGCTGATGAAGTTTGTTGTCTTAATGTTTGTTTCCCTTGTTTTGGCCAGTTGTTTCAACGAGGGCGACTGTCTTATCAGCGCTACCAACTACGTTCATTTTCAATTCAAGAAAAAAACAAACATAACCACCGATACAACGGTTGCTTTTACTTCGATCACAGTCTCCAACTCTAATTCCCTTTTGTTGCAGGATTCCTTGTCGTCTGAGCTACTGATTCCATTAGATATCAGCACTGATGCAACATCAACAACTTTCATCTTTCATAGAGCAGATGATGTTGATAACCCGACCATCACGGCAACAGATACGCTACAAGTGACCTACACTAAACAAAGCAAAGTGATTTCAAGAGATTGTGGCGCTTTTACTTTTTATCATAATTTAAAAATCATCAGAACCAACCTGAGCAGTGCTCAAATAAAAATTATCAGCACCGATTTAATAAAAGACCCAACAAGTTCAGGACCCTCCGCTTATGCTATCAATTATCAGATATTGTATTAGCGTTTACCTGGCTTTACTACTGGCTCAATTTGCACAGGCGCAAGAGAAGACCACTACGACTACAAAGCCCAAAGCAATCCCAAAGCCAAAAATAGATTATTCCCCATCGGCTTTACGCGTTGGCACAGACATAATCAGCCTTGTCAAAACAGGGCAAACTTTTAAAGGCTGGGAGCTTAATGGCGACATCGATTTCTCAAGATATTATTTAGCCGTAGATGTCGGTTCGTGGGCGAAGAATCTCACCCTAAACAATGGCAACTACACTAATGGAGGCACTTACTTCCGTATGGGAATCGATGTCAATTTTCTAACCAATGACCCTGACAGAAACATGTTTTTTCTAGGTTTTCGTGTTGGACATTCATTGTTTCATGAGACGTTAACCTACCAAGCTACTTCACCTTTATTTTCGCCGGCAAACTATCAATTGTCCAACGGGAGCGTTAGCGGTGGCTGGGGCGAACTCACCACGGGCCTTCGGGTAAAGATCTGGAAAGGGCTATGGATGGGTTATACTGCCCGCATGAAATTTGCACCTGGCACAAAAGGTAACAGCGCAACGCTGGCTCCTTATGATATGCCCGGCTATGGCATTGTGCAAAACAAGCCGTGGTGGGGATTTAACTATCAGGTCTTCTGGCGGTTTGCCTGGAGAAAGCTACCACCTGTCGTAGTGAAAAAAGATTAAGTAATTCAGTTAGTTTTTTCTAAACAGCGAATCGACAAATTCACTTTTGTTGAAAACCTGCAAGTCATCTACTTTTTCACCTACGCCAATATATTTTACAGGGATTTTAAATTCATCAGAAATACCAATGACCACGCCACCTTTGGCAGTACCATCAAGTTTGGTGATAGCTAGGCAAGTGACTTCGGTGGCTTTTGTAAACTCTCTGGCCTGAATTACTGCGTTTTGACCCGTGCTTCCGTCCAAAACCAACAATACATCATGAGGTGCGCCTGGTAATACCTTCTCAATAGAGCGTTTTATTTTTGAAAGCTCGTTCATGAGGTTCATCTTGGTATGCAAGCGGCCCGCAGTATCAATAATGATCACATCGGCGCCAAGTTCCATTCCTTTTTGGACGGCTTCAAACGCTACCGCCGACGGGTCTGTATTCATTCCTTTTGATATAACAGGAACACCGGTACGCTCGCCCCAAAGTTTCAGCTGATCAACGGCAGCAGCACGAAATGTATCTGCCGCGCCAAGTACTACGCTTTTGCCTTTCTTTTTAAATTGAGATGATAGTTTGCCAATTGTTGTAGTCTTACCCACTCCGTTTACGCCCACAACCATCAGTACATAAGGCTTTGCTTCTGTTGGTGTTTCAAAATCAGTTTCGGAAACAGAATTGCTTTCGCCGAGCAGGAAGGCAATTTCCTCTTTGAGAATAGTATCAAGCTCGCCAGTGCCGAGGTATTTATCCTTAGCCACCCTGCCTTGAATGCGCTTTATGATTTTTAAAGTTGTATCAACGCCTACATCCGATGAAATCAGGATTTCTTCGAGGTTGTCAAGCACTTCATCATCTACCGAAGATTTGCCAATCAGAGCCTTTCCCAGCTTGCCAAAAAAGCTCTCCTTCGACTTTTGCAGGCCGTGGTCGAGCGATTCCTTTTTTTCCTTTGAAAATAAATTACCCAGAAATGACATGAGATTTGTTCGGTACGATGCAAAAATAAAAAAGTCCCGCGTGGGGACTTTCCAAATTCAATACTTTAGCAACTAGCCTTTTTTAGCCAGTGTTTCTTTTACCAAGTCAGAGGCTACAATCTCTTCTTTGAAGATGTAAGCGCCAGTTTTTTCTGATTTCACGGCACGAATCACTTTTGCAAAGTTCTTACCGTCTGTTTTCTTGAGCGATGCAACTACTTTCTTTGCCATGCTATTTTGTTATTAGTTAATTGTAATAAGTTAAAAGTTAGTTTGGTTATCAGTTGGTGCGGTTTTCGACTAAAGATTAACCAATAGCTATCTTACTTAATTTCTTTATGAAGGGTCATTTTTTTCATCACCGGATTGTACTTCTTTAACTCAATACGCTCGGTAGTGTTTTTTCTGTTCTTGGTGGTGATATAGCGGCTCATGCCCGGTAGCCCGCTGGTTTTATGCTCTGTGCACTCCAAAATCACCTGAATGCGGTTTCCTTTCTTTGCCATGGTCTTTTAAATTTTAAATAGTGGCTGTCAGTGTGCCTTTTTGACGCGCTTCTTTCAGCACAACACTAATGCCTTTTGAACTGATTGTCTTGATCACTTTCGTGGAAACTTTCAATGTAATCCACTTATTTTCTTCAGGAATAAAAAACTTTTTTGTCTGAAGATTAGGGTAAAACCTGCGTTTCGACTTGTTGTTAGCATGCGATACCTTATTACCTACTTGCGGTCTTTTTCCCGAAATTTCACAAACCCTTGCCATATAAATCGTTTTAAATGAGCCCTTTCCAGAAAAAGGGAGTGCAAATATCGGTAAAACGACGAATTATACAAACAGCCATCGCATTCTTTTCTAAACGAAGTTCTTCATTTTGGGGGCTGGCCGAGGCGGCCATCGGGCTATACACTGCAAGTCCGCCCAATGCTCAAATCCTCACACTTCGGGCTTTCCGTTCCTATCCCTGCCCCAAACCATTGACTGTTACCATTCCCTACTGCGCAATAACTATTGCCCAATGACTATTGACTAATACCAATGCCTAATCTTTAATGCCTATTACCCAATCGGCATCTATCACCAAGTATCTAATAAGCATTTACAGGCTTACGCAGATGAATTTGCATACAGATACAATATCCGCATCAGGAAAGGTTAGCAAGCATTCTAACGCACATACAAGGCAGGTTGAAATTATAAGGATTTGATAAAGAAAAATGAGGCTGAATAAGCCTCTTTTTCTACCCATTTAACCATTTGCTAAATTTCTTAGTAAAAAACATTGGAATTTTATGCAAAAATTTGATATTTGTGCGTTCCATAATATCCCATTACTTTAAATAGGGGCAAAAATGACTGATTCAAAAACCATAGCTAAGGCAATTCTTAGCCTATACAATCCTAATAAAGGAGATACTGTTTCAAATTTAAAACTTCAAAAGCTCCTATATTATGTCCAAGGATTCAACTTGGCTAAGTTTGGGAAGCCTTTATTTAAAGAGAAAATCATTGCTTGGCAATATGGCCCTGTTGTTGAGGAGGTTTATCATCAATATAAAGATAGTGGGAGTTTAGGCATACCATTGGATAATATCAAAGGGGATTGGTCGATATTTAAAACGAAATCTCAATTGGAACTATTCAAGGAAGTGAATAAGGTTTATGGGCAATTTTCTGCGGTAAAATTGATGAACCTCACTCATGTTGAGCCACCATGGAAAACAACGCCAATGAATAATGAGATAACACACGATAAATTGGTTAACTATTTCAAAACCAGATTAGCCTAAATTGTGGCTAAAAATCCCAATAGACACAAACAAAAATCGCTTATCCTTTCTCCCAAGGTTGATGGGGGAAAAAATATAATTGCGCCAGCAATGGTTGAATTAGAAGATAGGAACCATCCTATTTTTTGCTTCAAACATCTTCATAAGGATTATTCTATTTCTAAATGCTCTGACGATCAAAAGGCAGCTTTGCTAGACAAAATTGAGAAATGGTGTAATATGACTTGGGAAGAAATATGGGGCGCCCCAAGACATGGATTAGGTTGCGAAAAAATAGATAGAGATAGCATTAACCAGGTGATTCCTGCATTTGTAACTAAAGACGTGGACTATTTGCTTGCACTCAGATTTCAAGGAAAAAAACCAATTCTTGTTCATCGGCATAAATTTATAATGCATGTCATTTTCATAGATCATGATTTTTCTGTGTATGACCATGAATAATACCTTGTCCCAAGTCCGCGATAGTTGCCCCCAATCCCTAATGCCCAACGCCTGATATGTATTGTCTATATGTGACTAATTTCCCGTACTTTCGCATCGGCGTATGCAGAAAAAACTGATCCTCGATTCGAAGCACCTCGACATCACTCTCAGCCGCCTTTGCCAACAACTCATCGAAAACCACTCAGATTTTAGCAATTGTGTCATTTTAGGGCTACAGCCAAGAGGCATATTCTTGGCCGAACTCATTCATCAGAAGCTAAAACAGTTAAAAATCTCAGTTCCGCTTGGCTACCTCGATGCTACATTTCACCGCGATGATTTCAGACGACGCGATGCGCCGCCAAAAGCAAGCGAAACGCGGGTACCATTCGCCATCGAAGAGAAAAATGTAGTTCTTATTGATGATGTACTCTTCACCGGACGTACTGTTCGTGCAGCTCTCGATGCCATGATTTCTTTTGGACGGCCAGCCAAAGTGGAGTTGCTCGTATTAGTCGATCGGAAATTGACTCGGGATTTGCCCATTGCGGCAGATTATGTTGGCAAATATGTAGACACACTTGATACTCAGCGCGTACTGGTAGAATTGCAAGCGCAAGGTCACAAACAAAATAAAATCTGGTTAATCAATAAAGATTAAAAATGTCAAAACTAAGTCAACGGCACTTACTCGGAATCAAAGACATCACCCGCCAGGACATAGAACTTATTTTTGAAACTGCCAGCAATTTTAAAGACGTCATCAATCGCCCGATCAAGAAAGTACCTTCGCTTCGCGATGTGACCATTGCTAACATCTTTTTTGAAAACTCCACTCGCACCAGGCTTTCATTCGAACTGGCTGAAAAACGACTGTCGGCCGATGTAGTTAATTTTTCAGCATCAAGCAGCAGCGTAAAAAAAGGTGAAACCCTGTTAGACACAGTCAATAATATTTTGGCAATGAAAGTGGATATGGTGGTGATGCGTCACGCCAGCGCTGGGGCGCCACACTTTCTCTCGAAACACATCAAAGCCAATATTGTCAATGCCGGAGACGGCACGCACGAGCATCCTACACAAGCCTTGCTCGATGCTTTTTCCATCCATGAAAAGCTCGGAAGTGTGGAAGGAAAGAAAGTTGCCATTATTGGCGATATTTTACATTCTCGAGTAGCGCTTTCAAACATTTTTGCGCTCAAAAAATTAGGAGCGGAAGTGATGGTTTGTGGCCCGCCGACACTCCTTCCAAAGTTCATCTCATCGCTCGGTGTACAAGTCGAGCTTGAAGTCCAAAAGGCACTCGAATGGTGTGACGTGGCCAACGTGCTACGGATCCAATTGGAAAGACAACAGCTAAAATATTTCCCTTCGCTGCGCGAATACACGCTTTATTACGGCATCAATAAGAAAATGCTTGACGACCTGAAAAAGAAAATCGTACTCATGCATCCCGGGCCAATCAACCGCGGTGTAGAACTTACCAGCGATGCCGCCGACTCTCACCACTCAATCATTTTGGATCAGGTGGAAAACGGCGTAGCAGTACGGATGGCTGTGCTTTACCTGCTTGCTGGCGCGCAAGGATAGGTCCACTTAAAGTTCTTTCTTATAAAAGCGATCCGCTTTGTACAAATGTACGTGGGTAAACCGTTTCATTTCGTATGAACCCTACCCCACCGCCTCATGACATTTACCGCCAAACTTATCCCCTTTGGTTTTATTATTTTGGCCAGGTTTACTTTTGGCGTTATGATTCACGGTTAGTAAACTATTCAAATTATTTGGGCTGAGTTGGCCTCACTTCAATCTTGCTGGGAAGCGTGCGGGGATTCATTTTCAGCAGATCAACAACCATTTGGCCGATATCTTCCGGCTGAATTTTCCATGCATCTTCGGGGCGAAGAGCCTGGCTATTAAATTCGGTGGCTACCGAGCCTGGCATAATTGTGGTCACCTTTATTCCAAACTTTCTTAGGTCAAGCATCACAGCCTGTGTAAAGCCGGTCAACCCAAACTTGCTGGCATTGTAAGCCGCGCCTCCGGCAAAGAAATTGGCACCTGCCAAACTTGAAAGTGTGATGAGATAACCATGCGTTTTCTTCAAACTCTCAACAGCAGCTTTTATACTGAAAAATACACCTGTAAGGTTGGTATCGATGGTTTCATTCCACTGGTCAACAGTCATCTCATCAATTGGGCTGAAGAAACCGGCACCGGCATTGGCAACGAGCACATCAAGACGGCCCCATTTGGCCAGAACTTGCTGAACCGCATTTTGCTGCGATTCCAGACTACGAACGTCAGCCACAATACCTAGTACTTCGCCTTTGCTGCTTAATTTTTTTACAGCTTCATTTACAGAAGCCTGCTTGCGGCCGGTGATAGCCACCTTTACTCCTTGACTTAACAATGAGGCTGCAATTCCAAAACCTATTCCTTTGGTGCCGCCGGTGATCAGTGCTGTTTGTTGTGGTAATGACATAGAGTTTGATTTTTTTGTTCTCTATAAACTACACAGCCAATATATCAGTTCCCCACCAATTGTCTAAGCGCAATTTCAAAAGAAGCCTGAGCAATTTGTGTTTTGGCAGGGTTGGCTTTCTTCGTTTTCTCCAGCGCTTTCCGGATTGTATTTGAAATATCATTGAAAATAGCTGAATCATCCATGGCAGCTTCACTTTCCATAAAATAGGCAAATACGCGCGCCATTCCACAGTTGGCAATAAAATCAGGGACAATGGAAATTTTTTCGTCTGCATCGAGGCCGGTAGAACCAAAGAAAATTTCAGGATCTGCAAAAGGCACATTCGCTCCACATGAAAATACTTCAACGCCTGAAGAAATCATCTTATCGACTTGTTGTTTTGTTACTAACCGTGAGGCTGCTGCCGGAATGAAAATCTCAAAGTCAAGATCCCAGATTTTTTGATTCACAATATCAAATGGAAGCAAATCTTCTGTTACCAGCCTATTGCCTTCACGGTCAACCACAAGCTTACAAATTTCTTCATGCGAAAAGCCCGCCTGATTAATCAGTCCGCCTTCGCGAGTTAATACCCCAACTATCTTCACTCCAAGCTGGCTTAGATAAAAACCTGCCGCAGCACCCACATTACCCCACCCCTGCACAATCACACGCTTACCTTTTACTTCTCCGCCCCAGAGCTCGTAATAATGACGCACTGCCTGCGCCACACCATAGCCGGTGCACATATCTGCTACTGTATATTTTTTTTCAAGTGCGGGAGTAAATTTCTTGTCTTCAATTACTTTCACAACGCCCTGCCTCAGTTGGCCGATGCGATTCACCTTTTGAGGCTCGCTCGGCTTGAAGTGGCCTGTGAAAACACCTTCCTGCGGATGCCAGATACCGACATCTTCTGTGTGCGGGATTACTTCATGAATTTCATCTACATTAAGATCTCCGCCAGTTCCGTAATAGTATTTCAGCAATGGCATCACAGCCAGATACCAGCGGTGAAGCACACCGGCTTTGCGTGGATCATTGGGGTCAAAATTGATTCCTGACTTTGCGCCTCCTATTGGTGGACCCGAAACAGTAAATTTCACTTCCATCGTCTTCGCCAGCGACTCAACTTCACGTTTATCAAGGCCTTTGCGCATGCGTGTGCCACCACCTGCTGCGCCTCCACGCAGGGAATTGATCACCACCCATCCTTCGGCTTCGGTTTCCGCATCTTTCCATTCAAAAACTATCTCGGCACGCTTATTCTCAAATTTTTGAAGAAGTTCTTTC
Organism: Bacteroidota bacterium; assembly: GCA_013285945.1. GTDB lineage: Bacteria > Bacteroidota > Bacteroidia > Cytophagales > Cyclobacteriaceae > ELB16-189. Next base: position 71,314 of record JABDGP010000003.1, read on the forward strand.
ATGGCTAAATTTTAAAGACTTTAAAAAATACGGCTACAAATCTACCCGATTAAAACACCCGAACAAGAGTTGCGGGATGCTCCGGTTACGCTTTTCAACACGTTAATTTCATTCCTCAATCGCAGTACGCCCAAAAAAGCAAAGACGAGCGCTTCTTTGAAATTCACAATGGTTTTATCCGGTACGATAATTTTTGTTTTCTCTTGTAGCTTCTGTTGTATTAATTCTATCAAAAACTTATTGTGTGCACCGCCACCTGTTACCAATAATTTCGTTCTCTTCCTGGCATAAGGAATGGCAAAGGAAATTTCATTCGTGATTGATTCACAAACCGTACGAAGCCTGTCGTTCAATGGGATTGATTCATCATCGAGCAAGGGTTGTATTTGCTTTTCAAAACCTTCACGACCTAGGGATGGTTTCTTCTTTTGGTTGCGGGAATAGATTATATCCAAAGAGTTAAGAAGCCTTTCATTTACCGATCCGATTGAGGCGAGTTTGCCGCCGGCATCAAAATCTTTTCCTGCCTTCAATGCAAGATGATTTAGAGCGAGGTTGCAAAAACAAATATCGAAGGCTTTCCGCTCCCCTTTTACATCTATTGAAAGGTTGGCTATGCCACCCAGATTCAAGCACACATCATATTCTGAAAAAAGGAATTTATCGCCAACTGGTACTAAGGGTGCGCCTTCGCCACCGAGCGCTACATCCATGCTTCGGAAATCAAATGCTACCGGCAGCTGAGTCGCAGCATGAATTTCATTGCCATTCCCCAGTTGAAATGTAAATTTATTATCTGGTTGATGAAAAACCGTGTGGCCGTGCGAGGCAATCAGGTCAACGTTTCTAATCTCGTTTTTTTCAATGAATTGGTTGCAGAGCTGGCCAAGGAATTTTCCGTAACCCGAATGAAATTGCATTAATTCTTCGCCTGAAAGCAGATGGGCCTCTGAAAGTTTACTTTTCCAATGATCAGAGTATCGAAAGGTTTTGGAGGCTTCAATAGAAAAGGAAGGCTTGTTCTTTTTAAAAGAAAATTTACAAAAGGCAATGTCTACACCATCCAATGACGTGCCCGACATAAGCCCGATGACTTTGTATTTATTTATCGGTTTTGATTGCATATTTTCGCAAACTTCAAAAATTGGATACGAAAGTAATCATTGAATCATGAACTTGGCGATCGACTGCGGCAACACCAGATTCAAGGCAGGGATTTTTTCAGGTACACACCTCGAAAAGAAGTTCATCTTTCCGGATACTGATGAGATGCACAAGTTTCTTTCCGGGCACTCTTTTGAAAACGTAATGGTAAGTTCGGTAGGCATGCCCGGTGATCAGGTTTTAGCCTGGGCTCGGGCGAATAGAAAATTTCTATTGTCAACATCTCTCTCACTGCCCGTCACGATTCGTTACAAAACCCCAGAAACATTGGGCGTAGACAGGATTGCAGCAGTATGTGGAGCACTTGATCTTGTGCCTGAACAGGATTGTCTCGTCATTGATGCAGGCACATGCATTACTTATGATTTTGTTGACCGTAACAAAAATTATCATGGAGGGGCTATCTCGCCGGGGATTGAAATGCGCTTTAAAGCCTTACATACTTTTACTGAACGATTGCCGTTAGTCAAGGCGGCCAAATCAGAAAAACTGATTGGCGACAGCACCGAAAGCTGTATCCGCAGCGGAGTTTTGAACGGAGTTTTAGCAGAAATGGAAGGGACTATAGAAAAATACAAAACAGAATACCCCGGCCTGGGTGTAGTTTTATGCGGTGGCGATATTTTGTTTTTTGAAAACAATCTGAAACCTCCCATATTTGCAACCCCCGATCTCGTATTGAGCGGTGTGAACAGGATATTGCTTCATAATGCAGTGTAGTAGAAGGGTTTTTCCCGCACTTTTCATTTTATTTTTTGTTGCACTCAGTGCAAGCGGGCAAGTTGCGTCCAGCCCTTTTTCAAAATTTGGCGTTGGCGAGCTTAACAATGGTGGCATAGCCCAGAATCAAGGTATGGGTGGACTGGGAATTAGCAACCCAACCGGCTGGTATTTGAACAACATAAACCCTGCGCTTCTGGTTTTCAATCGCGTAACCGTTTTTCAAGGCGGCATGCAGATGGAAAAAAACACGGCTTATGATGGGACAAATACACAAAGCTTTGCAAGTGGAAATCTGAATTACCTAGCCATAGCATTCCCTGTCATGGCTGGCAAGTGGACGACCTCGGTAGGTACAATGCCTTATTCATCTGTTAGTTATAACCTCAGCTACCAAACTTTAATTACGGGAAGCAGTAACATACCGATGAATGTTCAGGAAACCGGAAAGGGTGGTATAAGTCAATTTTATTGGTCAAACGGAGTAGCCCTAAACAGATATTTTTCTTTGGGCGTTAAGGCCTCCTATCTGTTTGGCGCCATCAATATCAAAGACTTCAATACACTCAGTGGGGTTGCAGTAAATAATTACTCGGCACTTGTATCACAATATTCATTTGGTGGCACAAACTTCACCGGGGGGATTTCTTTTCACAAAGACTCACTCTTTAAAAAGAATTATCGATTAAACATTGGCTTAATTTATTCGCTGAGAACCAATACGGGTGTCAAGCATAAAGCCACTACAGAGTCAATTAGCTTATCTGGAGTGGTCATCGACTCAACCACTATTTCCAATTTAAGTGCAAAATTTACGCTCCCGCAAAGTTTTGGAGCTGGTATCTCGTTTGGCAAAATTGACCACTGGACTGCAGGAGCTGATTTTACTCTTCTGGATTATAAGAATTATGAATCTTACCAGATAAAATTCCCAGATTATAACCAATATTCACAGACACGGGAAGTTCCCACTACTTCTTACAGGGCTTCCATTGGCGGAGAGATTATACCTAAAGGCGAAGACTATACAAATTATCTCAATAGAGTTGCCTACCGGGTGGGTGCCACCTATGAACGATTCCCGTTCCTGGTCAATGGCAATCCTCTGACTGACATTGCCGGAACATTTGGATTTTCCTTACCGGTAAATGGCTTTTCTACCGTTGATTTGGGGGTAAGAATCGGGCAGCGCGGAATTGTTTCTCAAAATTCTCTTCAGGAAAACTATTTTAGGATTTATTTTGGCATCACTTTTAACGACCGTTGGTTTATAAAACGAAAATTCGATTAACCTTTACTATGATTTAACCATTACCAGTATGAAGCTTAAAAATGTATTTCTAGTCTTGGCTCTTTTAACACTCAACATGAGTGCGTGGTCACAGTGTACCGAGTACAAATGGCCGCAAGACCAGACCACCGCAGAAAAGTATGTTGATGCGTTTAAAGCCGCTATAAAAGATCAAAACTATAAGGCAGCCACCGGAAGCCTGAAGTGGATGATGACCAACGTTCCGCAGTGGCATTCGGATTTATACGTGGCCTCCATCGAAACCTATGATAAACTGGCTGGCCAGGAACTTGACCCTGCCACCAAGCAAGGATATGTAGATTCATTGATGATTGTATATGATCTGCGTATCAAAAACTGTGGTGATGAAATGAATGTGCTCAATCGCAAAGCCATTTCCGCCTATAAATACAATGGTCAGAATAAGGATAAAGTAGCTGATGTGCTGGCTATTTTCGATAAGACCTATGAAGTGAGTGGCAACAATGTGATGGACAACAATCTTGATGCGTACATGGGCATTGTGAAAAATAATGCAGAAATGCTCAAATCACTGAATGAAGATCAGGTGATGCAGCGCTACAATAAGTTGATGGAAGTGGTGGACAGTAAAGTAAAAAAAGCCCAGGAGCAGAATAAGACCAGTGATATTGAGAAGTATAAAAAAGTGACTTCGGCCATTGATGCTAAGCTCGCCAAGACCGTGAAAATGAATTGTGCCTTTGTTAAGAAAAACTTTGAAGCAAAATTCAAAGCTAACCCTAGCGATATAGCTTTAGCCAAAAAGATCTATAATGCAATGCTTAATGACAATTGCCGGAACGAAGCCACGTGGATTGAAGCTGCCGAAGCATTACACAAAGCCTCACCCGATTTTGCTATCACCAATGAATTGTGCTCACAATACATCCAGAACAAAAACTTTGATAAGGCAACACCTTTGCTAGCCGAAGCACAAACTTTGGCAAAAACGCCTGCCGAAAAAGCTTCTGTTGAAATTTTGAAAGGCGATATCGAATTTCAAAAGGACAATAAAACCGGTGCCCGCGACATCTACCGTCAAGGATTAGTTACCGATCCGACTTGCAAAGAGTGCTACGAAAAAATCGGAGACCTTTACAGGGCGTCAACTACCGATTGCTCAAAGAGTGCAGGATCAGCTGAAGAGAAGCTGGTTTATATAGCTGCATTTCAGATGTATTTGAAATCAGGAGATCGCGAAAAAATGGAGCAGACATTAGCTCAATACCCTACTGCAGCCGACTTGACCAAAGCCAACTGGAAAGCTGGTGAAATCAAGAAAATTGGCTGCTGGATAAATGAGACTGTGACAGTAAAGGCCAGGAAAGAATAGACTTTAGCACAATAGTTGCAAAGGCTGGCGAGGAGCCAGCCTTCTTTTTTTAATGAGAAATTATAAAAGTCCATTTGCTTCATTCCGAACAGCGGGTTTTCTACTAACTGTGTTGATCCCCGTTTCTTGCTCAACAAAGCAAGTTGAAAAGGTGGTTGCTTACGAAGGGCCGTTGCGCCAGGCCGAAAACATCGTTATGCACTACACCGAAAAAGAGAAGGTGAAAGTGATGCTGCAGGCTAAAAAAGTGAACGAATTTCAAAATGGCGACCGCGAATTCCCCGAAGGCATCTATCTGGAGTTTTACAATGAGCTTGGCAAAATGACGTCTACCCTGCGCGCCAACACTGCTTTCTATTTCAAAGAAGAAAAAAAATGGCGTGGCCGGGGCAAAGTAGAAGTGGTAAACCTTGAAAAAGGAGAACAATTGAACACTGAAGAGCTTTTTTGGAAACCTGATACCAAGAAAATATTCACCGACAAATTTGTTACCATCACCCAAAAAAATGACGTGATCTATGGCACCGGGCTATTGGCCGATCAGGACCTATCCCACTATTCCCTTAAAAACACTTCAGGGAATGTGGAGGTAAACGAATAGAAAGCCAGATTCTGCGAATCCTGTTATCTTTGCGCCTTCATGAAATTAGTCAACTCGTTGCTGCTCTCATTAGCGACAGCTTTTATCATCATCGGCATTTATGAAATGATGGCCTTGGGCGTCGGCAAGGGCTATTGGGCAGTGATGCTTTCCATCGCCTTCTTTTTCCTCTACCTCTATCGCAAAAGGAAATAGCATGGATACCAGTCTTTTACCGCTCATTTTCGCCACCCTTGTTTTTTCCTTTTTCTTCTCAGGAATTGAGATTGCATTCCTTTCAGCCAATAAACTCCAGATTGAATTACAAGGAAAACAAGGTAAGCCATGGGGTTTGATCATGGCCAAATTTTTAAAAAACCCTTCTGCATTTATCGGCACTACACTCATTGGCAATACCGTAGCACTTGTGCTCTTCGGGATATTCATGGCTCAGCTAATCGATCCACTTCTCGATTTTTTACCTCCCAATCTGAATGATGAGGTGATCCACCTGATGATTGAAACTTTGATCTCCACATTGTTTATTCTATTCACTGCAGAATTCCTGCCCAAAAGTCTGTTTCTCATTAATCCCAATCTCGTACTTGCTACGCTGGCAGTGCCTTTCAATATTTTTTATTGGTTGCTTTACCCTCTGACTTTCACCATTGTCGGGCTTTCTAAAATAGTGATCACCAAAGTAATGGGTATTGAATATTCGGAAGTAAAGCCGGTGTTTGGCTTAACCGACCTCAACAACTATTTGAAGAACATGATGAAGGTGCGGCACGAAAACGAGGATATTGAACTTGATAAAAAGATATTCCACAACGCGCTGGAGTTTAAAACTGTAAAAGTCCGCGACTGTATGATTCCACGTATGGAAATCTCTGCAGTAGGCATAGACGAGGGCATTGAAAAGCTCAGAGAAGCATTTGTAGAAAGTGGTCATTCCAAAATCTTAATTTACAAGGATACCATTGACGATTTGATCGGCTATTGTCACTCTGCTGCGCTGTTCAAAAGACCTGCTCGTATTGAAGATATCCTCACGCCATTGATAATCACCCAGGAGACGGCAATGGCTAACGCGCTGATGGTACAACTGATAAAAGAGCGCAAAAGCGTTGCGGTTGTCATGGATGAGTTTGGCGGCACGTCAGGTATGGTGAGCATGGAAGATGTTATTGAAGAGATCTTTGGCGAAATTGAAGATGAGCACGACAACGACGACCTGGTAGAACAAAAAATTGATGAGCGCACCTTCTTGCTGAGTGCACGTTTGGAAGTAGACTACCTTAACGACCATTTCGGGCTCAACTTGCCAATTGGCGAATACGAAACCCTGGGGGGCTTGATTTTGGCTTTCACCGAAGACTTTCCCAAGCAAGGCGACACTGTCACAATCCTTCCTTTCACTTTCATCATCTTGAAAATCGAAAAAAGGAGAATTGACACAGTGAAAGTGATCTGGGACAAGGGCAGTGCCCGTGCTTAATTTCATTTGTACTAACTATCTGGTTTGCAGGAGGTTTATATTCATTGATCGTTTTGGCGAATACCAATAACGGTTTAAATTTGCACTCCTTTTTTCGGGTAAACTGACCAAAGGCGGGAACTGGTCCCGGTTTTTTGCAAAACACTGATCAGCAGTAAAAATTAGTTTAAAAATTATATTCCTGAATTATGGCATTGATTGGAACTCTTAGGACTAAGATGACGAAGTTTGTGGTAGGCTTTGTTGCCCTCGCCATGGGCGCATTTATCGTGGGTAGTGATCTATTTGGAAGTGGCCCCCGGTCAATTTTCGGTGGAAACCAAAATAACGTGGGCGAAATTGCCGGCAAAGACATCTCCCGTGATGAATACCAGGCCGCCGTGCAAGAGCGTGAAAACAATTATATCCTTTCTGTCGGCCGCCAGCCAGGCGAACGCGAAAGGCCTACTTTACAACAGCAAGCCTGGGAGATGCTTGTAGTACAGCATGCTTTGCGCAACCAGTTTGAAAAAGCAGGCGTGCAAGTGACCACCGACGAAATTTGGGATATGGTGCAGGGAAAAAATATCGATCCGGGTGTTAAGCAATCTTTTACCGATTCGGCCGGCAACTTTGATCGCAAAAAAGTCATTCAGTTCATTAATAATTTTAATTCTCCTCCTCCTGTAAACCAGCAAATGTATGCGCAGTGGTCAGAAAGCAAATACCGTTGGGATGTTTACAAGAAAGACTTAGGCTTGGGCCGCGAGCGTGTCAAATACGAAAACCTGCTTATTAAAACCAATTATGTAACAGCTGCCGAAGCTGAGCGTGATTATCACAACCAAAATGATGTGGCTGAACTAAAATTATTGTTCGTGCCATTTTTCGCGGTAAGCGACTCAAGTGTAAAACCAACCGAGGCTGAACTTAGAGACTACTTCAACAAAAACAAGGAGAAGTATAAGGCCAAGTTTACTCGCAGCCTTAGCTATGTCTCTTTTCCTGTGGTTGCATCGGCCGATGATTCTGCCAAGATCAAAACAGAAGCCGAAAAAATCGCAGCCGATTTCAAAACTGTATCTGACGACTCGGTCTTTGCAGTAACGAATACAGAAGGGCAGAATCCTTACAAAAAATTTAACGCCTCCAATCTTCCGTCAACTATTGCCAAGGATAAAATTGTTGCCGGCAATGTAGAAGGGCCATTTTTAGAAAACGATGGTTACAGGGTTATTAAAATTGTGAAAGTCGGCAAAGACACGGTCTTCACAGCAAAAGCATCACACATCCTCATCAAATGGGATGATGCAACTGACGCCAAGAAAAAAGCTGCCAAAGACAAGGTCCGCAAAATTTTGAATGAAATCAAAGCAGGTGCAAGCTTCGCAGCGAAAGCGCGTGAGTTTGGCACCGATGGAACAGCTTCCCGTGGAGGTGACTTGGGTTATTTCACGTCGGGTCAAATGGTAAAGCCTTTTCAAAACGCTGTTTTCAATGCAAAGAAAACAGGCTTGCTTGCAGATGTAGTTGAAACTCAGTTTGGTTATCACATCATTGACGTTACTGCCCTAAAAGATAATTCTTCGTACACCGTTGCTTCCGTGGAATTAAAAATCACTCCAAGCGATGATACACACAATGCTGCTTTTTTGAAGGCACAGACTTTTGCCGCCGGCATTTCCGGAGTAGAAGCCTTTAAGGAAAAAGCAGGTAAGGAAAAATTGAATGTTTTAGAAGCCCGCAACCTGAGCACCAACGATCAGCGGGTGAATAATCTTGACGATGCCCGCAAAGTGGTGACATGGCTTTTCCGCGATGGCAGCGAAGGAAAAATATCGGAAGTATTTGATCTTGACGACAACTACCTGGTTGCAGTGATGACCGGAGAAACCGAAGAAGGATACCGCTCATTCGACCAGGTAAAAGAAGAGATCACTCCGGCTGTGCGCAATATCCTTAAAGGAAAAAAGATCGTCGAAAAACTGAGCGCTCAAAAAGGCACATTGGATGAAATGGCGAAAGGCTTTGGTACTGATGCTACCATAAATTCTTCAAGTGATTTAAAAATGAACAGCAACTCCCTGCCAAGCGCTGGCCTCGATCCTGCGGCTGTAGGTAAGGTATTCTCGTTGGAGAATGGGAAACGCTCCGCTCCCTTTGTCGGAGACAACGGAGTGATTATACTGGAGCTTCAAAATAAGACAACTGCCCCTGAAGTAGGCGATTATGCAATGTTCAAAAATGAACTTTTAAAAAAGCTGAACGACAAATCGGGATTTAACATTGCTGATGCTATCAAAGAGGGATCTGACATTAAGGACAAACGTTACAAATTTTATTAAGCAACTTCATGAAAAGGCCGACAGGGCTTTGCGCCTTGTCGGCTTTTTTATTACCGAACTATGGACGCCACTTGGGCAGAATCTCTTCGCAAAAAACTAGACGAGCACTATATTTGGCCTGCGCTCTATACGTTCAAATTTATTGTGCCTAAAGGAAAGGAAGAAGAGGTTAAACGGCTTTTTCCTTTACATGAATCAACAGAGAGACATTCGAAGAATGGCAACTACACCAGTGTCACTATTCAGATGATGATGCCGGGCAGTGATGCCGTGATAGATATCTATCGGGCAGCATCAGGTATTGAGGGTATCATCGCTCTTTGACCAACTTTCATTTTGCCTAAGTTTGTTTTATCTTTCTCTTACCTATGAAATGGATTGAGCAAAACAACCGCCTTACAAAAACATTTAAGTTTAAGGATTTCTCTGAAGCCTTTGCCTTTATGACTCGCGTTGCATTGATTGCCGAAAAGATGGATCATCATCCTGTGTGGACCAATGTCTATAATACAGTAAGCCTCGAACTTTCAACGCACGATGCCGGCGATGTGGTAACAGACAAAGATCACAAACTGGCAGAAGCGATCGATAAATTAGGTTAATGGAGAAACCCCAGGTGTCGGTCTATCTTGTGCCTACTCCCATTGGCAACCTTGGCGACATTACGTTACGTGCCCTTGAGATTTTAAAATCGGTAGATGTAATCCTTGCTGAAGACACACGTACTTCCGGTTTTTTGCTAAAACATTATGAGATCACAAGACCACTGCGAAGCTTTCATATTTTTAATGAACACAGGGCGCTTCAGGCAATTATTGACAAACTAAAAAGCGGTGAGACCATGGCGCTCGTGAGTGATGCCGGCACACCAGGGATTTCCGACCCAGGGTTTTTGCTGGTGCGCGAATGCTTGAAAAATAATCTCGCGATTGAATGCCTGCCGGGTGCTACAGCATTTGTCCCTGCATTGGTAAAATCAGGATTTCCTACTGATCGTTTTGTGTTTGAAGGTTTTTTGCCGCACAAAAAAGGAAGGCAAACCCTGTTGAAAGAATTGGCTGACGAAAAAAGGACTATCATTTTATATGAATCTCCTCATCGGTTGATAAAGACGCTGGAGCAAATGAATGAGTTTTTTGGGGCCGACAGACAGGTTTCGGTCTCCAGGGAGTTAACTAAGCTTCATGAAGAGACTTTTACAGGCGCGGTAACGGATGTTCTTTCGCATTTTAAAAAGAAAGAAGTGAAGGGCGAAATTGTAATAGTAGTGAGCGGAGTGAGTAAAAACCCGCCAAATGACGATTAAGGAAAAATAATATCCTCTTCATAGCCAACAACGTATATTGTAATGGCCAAATAGAAACGGAATGAATTTAGTGACGATAGAAAAAGAAGTGATTGCGCTGTGCGATGAAGTTGCTGATTTCATCCGGACAGAAAGCACACATTTCGACCGTGCCCGAATTGAACAGAAAGGCAGCTTTAGCAATCTGGTCTCCTATGTTGATAAAGAGTCAGAAAAAAAATTAGTCAATACGTTAAAGAAAATTGTGCCGGGAGCCGGTTTTCTGG